>JBFILF010000029.1:0-21231 GCA_041599835.1 Pirellulaceae bacterium | reverse complement strand
TCAGGCGTTATCTCCGGGTCGCCGGCCCCGGCGCGCAACACTTGTTGGTCTTCGGCCAGCACGACGCCCTCACCTTTGACGCGCGGCAAGTCGGTCTCCACTGGTGATTTTCCAAAGACCGTTCGATAGAAATAGTTGTTGCCGTCGATGATGGCGTATACCACGTGAATGTCGTAGGTCAAAAACGGCAAACCGCGTCGCCATTGGTATGTTTCCACGATCACGTCCTGCCGCCCGCCCGGTTTCCATTGTTTAGCCGGTGGTTTCGCCACGACTTCCTGGACGTCCTGGTTGGTTTTTTCGAAGTAACCCGTCTCGGTCAGCTCGTCAATTTTCGCCAGCGCCTGATCGACGGCTGGTTTGGCGACCAGCCGGTCATAGGCAAAGGCCGCGGCCACCACCAGCAACACGGCAACCAGCAATAACGTACGGGACTTGCCTGGCGAATTACTAAACTCGTCTTTTGTCATAGCTCAAGCCCACCTTCAATGCGTGGCGAAACAGCGCGTGGCGACGACTAACCGTCCCCTTTGTCGCCTTCGCCTTTCTTGTCTTTACCTGATTTGGCTTCCTCTGATTTTTGGGAATCGTCCTGCTTTTTGTCATCCGTGTTGTCGTCGTCCTTGTCGTCGTCATCGTCCCCAGCGTCGTCCTGTTGATCATCAGCATCGGCGGGAAGTCCGCGCGGCGGTGCGGCGCTTTCGCGGGGAGGTCCGCCACCGGCCATCAATGGTGAGGGGTTGAGATTCATGTGTACGGCGGTTTTTAAGGGAAAGTTGGCATCCGAGGGTGGCTGGCCAGCCGAAGCTGAATAGTAAAACTTTTTGGCGTCCTCAGCCTGTTTGACCTTGGGTTTGGCATAAACCACGTAAATGTCATGCGTGTTGAACAGCAGGCCGCCGCGCCAGCTGAATTTTTCGATAAACACGTCAGATCGCGACGCGTCGGTCGTGGCGGGGGCGCGCCCCATCAATTCTTGGATGTCCTCGTTGGTCGTCGAGCCCGCTTTGCCGCCGGCATCGACATCCTTGATTTTGTCCCAAGCAGCTTTCCATTGAGGCGTCGCCACCAGTTTGTCGTACGCAAACGCTGCGCCGACGGCCAACAGCAATATGACCAGGACCGTCTGCCGCGCGACCGATGCTGTGCGTTGTGTTTGTGTCATGGAATTCCTCGCAAATCTCACTTTGTCACTGTTTTAACAAGGGGGAAGGGTTAAGGTTCAGATGCACGGCCGTCTTCATCGGAAAATTGTCTTCCGTCGGCGGTTGACCAGCCGAAGCCGAGTAGTAAAACATTTTGCCGCCCTCCGCCTGCCCGGCTTTCGGCTTGGCATACACCACGTAAATATCGTGGGTGTTCAGCAGCAGCCCACCCTGCCAACTGAACTTTTCAATGATCACGTCTGGTCGTGAGTCGTCCGTCTGGGAGGGGGAACGATTCATCAGTTTGTGGACGTCCTCGTTGGTGGTCGAGCCGGCAGCGCCGCTGGCATCGATTTCCTTGATTTTGTCCCAGGCGGCTTTCCATTGGGGGGTCGCCACCAGTTTGTCATAGGCTAATGCCAGGCCGACGACTAACAACAGTATCACCAGGACCGTCAGTCGCGTACTGGAACCAAGGCGTGTTCTCTGCGTCATTAGATTTCTCTCAAACACTGCTTGTCGTTTTCGGTTCCGTTCAGCGACGCCCCTGTTACACGAATGATCAAATCTCGCTCGCTGATTGGGCGTCCTGCCACGATTCGGGTGCGCCGCGCCGAACCATCCAGTTTAATGGCTGGCTGCCAATCCGGGGACTGCCGCGGGTCGTTTTGTCAAAAGTTTCCGGTCTGGAAAGATAAGCGTGCTCACCCGAGCCTCGCTCGCCCACATTCGTGGCGGCCGGCGGCGTCAACGTGCTGCCGCCAGGTGATCCAACATCCGACCCGGTGAACCCATCATATTGTATCCGCCGTCCACGTGCAGCACCTCACCGGTCACCCCGTCGGACATTGGCGAGAGCAGGAACATGCCGCAGCGGCCCACGTCGTCGTGGGTTATGTTGCGCCCCAGCGGCGAAACTTGCTCATAAAGTTGGATCATTTCGCCGACCCCCGCGGCGCTGCCCGCCAGTGTTTTCAACGGCCCGGCGCTCAGTGCGTTGACCCGAATTCCGCGTGGGCCCAGGTCGAATGCCAGGTATCGCGTCGTCGCTTCCAAGGCCGCTTTGCAGATGCCCATCACGTTATATCCGGGGACGCATTTCTCCCCGCCGAAATAAGTCATGCTCAACACGGCCGCCCGATCGTTCAACAATGATCGCGCCGCTTGGCACACGGCAATCAGACTGTAAACACTGATGTCCATCGCCATTTTGAATCCCGCGCGACTGGTTTCAACCGTCTCCCGTTGCAAATCATTGCGATCGGCAAACGCGATCGAATGCAGCAGAAAATCCAAGCCGCCCCACTCGTTGGAGGCCGTTTCGATCACGGAGCGAATCTGTTCGTCGTTCTGCACGTCGAGCGGAACAAGAAATTTCGCGTTGGAATGCCCCTCGATACATTTTTCGACGCGGCGGCGATTTTTCTTTTTGTCGTCATCGGCTCGGTCGGGTAGGTGAGTGAATCCACACTGACCACCTTCGTTCATGATCAATTCCGCGATCGACCACGCGATGGAGCGATCGTTGGCCACGCCCAGAATCAATCCGGTTTTCCCGTCAAAAAGGCCCATGCTCGTGTTTTCTCCAATCACCCAACCATTGTTGCGCGGATTCAAATTGACTACGCTCTACGCTGGTAATGAACCAACTTGATAACACTTTCTGTGCGCAACTTCCACCGGTGGCGTAACGGGTGACTCAAGCGTTTGGCAGCACCACATCATTCGGAACGTTCCGGCAGCAGTTATGGCAACGCGTCCTGACGTACCTGATTTACTGCACCATTTGGTGGAAATCGTTGCCCGCGATCCGACACTGGAAGACTTTTTTCAAGCAGCTTTGCCGTCGGCCGCCCATACGCTGTCGGCCGAATTCCTGGCCGTAGTCCACGGATTGAAAGGCGTGTGGCGACTGTTGGGCCAATACGGCAAATCGGAAAAATTGCCAACCGAATTCCTGGCGGATGTGCTGGATTCCGACCAGACATTGGTCGATGGTCGCTGGGGTGCCGCGCCATTGGGACCGGATCTGCCCGGCCAGTTGTTGATTGGTGTAGCCGGCGAGTTTGACCGGGCCAAATTGGAATACGCCGCTTCCTCAATTGGCTCTTGCATTCAGATCGTTTGGGAATTGAACGACGCGAAGCGGCGCGGCCAGCGGCTGTCGGCCATGCTCGACATGACCGTGCGGTGGAACCAGACCAGCGAGACCGGAGAACTGCTGCAGACGATGGCCGAGACATCGACCCAGTTGCTCGGCGCCGAACGGGCCACCATTTTTTTGCTGGACCAGGGCGGTGGCGATTTGATCGGGCGACCGGCGCTGGGCGTGGCCGGTGGCGAACTGCGCATCCCGCGTGACACCGGGGTGGTGGGGCAGGTCATACGAACCGGGCTGCCGCAACGCGTCGACGAGGGTATCGCCACCGAGCAGGCGCAAATCGACCGGGCCGTCGATCGCAAGCTGGGCTTTGAAACCCGTTCGCTGTTGTGTGTCCCGATGAACAATGCGGCCGGTCAGATCATCGGCGCCTTCGAGTTGATCAACAAACGATCGGGCACCTTCAGTGAAAGCGACCAAGAGGCGCTGGCGGAGCTGGCAGCCCACGCCGCGGTTGCCATCGAGAATACGCAACACATCGAGAAACTGAAAACGGCCCAGCGGCACGTGGCCGATGAAGCGGCGGACAAAGTCCGTTTGATCGGACAGTCGCCGGCCATGGTCAATTTGAAAAATTCGATCGAGCGGATTGCCAAATCGGAATTGGCCGTGCTGGTGCTGGGCGAGAATGGAACAGGCAAGGAGGTCGTGGCCCAGTTGATTCACTACCTGAGCCCGCGCCGCGATAACGTGCTGGTTGCCGTCAACTGTGCGGCAATCACTGAGACGCTGCTGGAAAGCGAACTGTTTGGACACGAGAAAGGCGCCTTTACCGATGCCTACGCGGCCCGGCCGGGCAAATTCGAGTTGGCCAACGGCGGCACCCTGTTTCTGGACGAAATCGGTGACATGAGCCTCAGCGGTCAGGCTAAATTATTGCGCGTGCTGGAAGAAAAAATCGTGGTGCGCGTCGGTGGCTCGCAACCGATCACCACTGATGTCCGCGTCGTCGCCGCCACCAATCAAAACTTGGGCGAGCGCGTGCGGGAAAAAAAGTTCCGCGAGGATTTGTTTTTCCGGCTGAACGTCGTCACGCTGGAGTTGCCGCCACTGCGCGACCGGGGATCGGACGTGATCGAACTAGCCGAACATTTTCTCCAGGATTTTTGCGCCAAGGCCCGCCGGCCAACCCCCACGTTTACGGCCGCCGCCCGCAAACGACTGATTGGCCATTCCTGGCCCGGCAACGTCCGCGAACTGCGCAATATGATGGAGCGCCTGGCTTACCTGTTCAGCGGTGACAGGGTCGACGCCGACGACTTGTCGTTTGTCATGTCACCCGGCCAGTCGCCCGACGCGATCCCCATGGATTTGCCGCTCAGCGACGCCACGCGGCACTTCCAAGCCGAGTACATTCGCCGGCACATTAAGCGTTCCGGCGGCAACATGACCGACGCCGCGGGGCGATTGGGCATGCACCGCTCCAACCTGTACCGCAAAATGAAGCAGCTGGGCATGGACGAGGACGACTCCGGTGCGGCGCCCGCGGACGGCGACGAGTAGTCCCCAGGACCGGCCAACGGCTAAGTTTGGCCCTCGACCCTGCGGCGGTTTTCCGATAAACTTTGCGGTTCGCGAATTTCTGCATTTCGACACCATTCTGCATTTCGACACCATTCTGCATTTCGACACCGAGCACGATTCCATGTACGCGATCATTGCCGACGGCGGCCGCCAATACAAAGTTGAACAAGGGCAAACCCTGGAAGTCGATTTTCGCGACGCCCAACCTGGCGAAAAACTTACCTTTGATCGCGTGTTAGCCGTGTCCGATGACGACGGGTTTCGGCTGGGCCAGCCTCAGGTCGATGGCGCTTCGGTCTCGGCCACCGTGCTGGAACAGACCAAAGGCGACAAGATCTACGTGCAAAAGTTCCGCCGTCGCAAGAACAGCAAACGCCGGACCGGTCATCGCCAGCAGTATACGAAAGTGCGAATCGAAAAAATCGCCTGAGCGGACTGTCAAACTCTCGCCAGCCGGTCACGCCACTACGCCTGAGGAGGACGGCTGCGGCCAATGCCCAAATCGGCCATCAGCTTGGGCGTGTAGCCAATGATCAGCCCGGCCACCAGGCCGATGCCGTGAGCCCAGTTGGCAATGTTGATGCCCGTCATTTCCGTAAAGCCCGGCATCATGCAAATCAGCAGCCATACCATCAACACAGTGGCCGTGGTCCGCGTGATAAACAAACCACTTTGCGGATCGAAAACCATCTTCATCCAAATGTATCCGAACAGGCCGTAGATCACTCCGGAAAATCCCCCCAGCAACACCACCCAGTGCCCGCCGAGATTGGCGATTGCCACGCCATCTAAATTGGCCGGCGCCAGCGCCCCCGACACGTTAGCCGGAATGGCTGTCATGACGACAATCAGCGCCATCCATACCGCGCCGTAACGCCCCTCGATTTGCGCGCCGAACACGACGAGCCAATACATATTGAACAGCAGATGCCAGGGACCAAAATGCAAAAAGATTGGCGTGATCAACCGCCACAGTTCGCCATGCAATAAACTGCCCAACCGGAGCCGGGTGTTGTACTCATGTAGCCCCTCGCTCCCCACTAATTCGATGGCCTGTTCCGAGGTCAATGCCCCCAGCGCCAACGCCCGAAACGAAGTGCCGGCGATGTCGCGGCCGAAATTGGTCAACAAACTGATGATCACGCACACCACGACCAGGCCAATCGTCAACGGCGCGCGTCGCGTTATCGGCGCGTTCCACCGCGACTGCATTTGGACCATGTTCTTTTTGACTTTCTGGGCCTTCCGCTCCTGCTCGCGAGCGATCGTCAGCGCCTTGTCCACGGCTTCCCGATACTTGCCCGACGCCGGATCGGCCTTGAATTCGTGATACAGCTCGATCGCCCGGTCGATTTGATCTTCATCCCGAACCCAGATTTCCCAACCGTCGTTTTCGTGCTCGCAGTGAGCCGAAATCTCCTGGGTCGTCAGATACGCCGAGAAGCGTTCGGCGTGAGCTTTAGAGTCAAGTTGTCCAATGAGTCGCATGAAAACGTTTTGAGCTGTTGATCCGCGGTGTTGCTAGCGTCCCAAGCTACCGTGCATTCTTGCCGAGCCTCAACTTTATCGCATGGCTGGCATTCCACCAACCGCTGCCGCCTCGTTCCGGTTCGAACTTGTCAAAACTGCCGAATTCCGCGAAAGTCCGCCGCCGCGATTGGCACGACTGCGCTGCCGTCAAGCTTTTCCATCCGTCCCAGGCCAACCAACAACATGTCGACCGACTCACACACCACGCCCGCTGGAAAATCGATCGCGCAGGGACCCCACGGCGAGTTCGCCGTGGGACCTCAGTCGTCCGAGGGCCGCTCGCGCGATGCGATTAACGAACAGCTGGTGCGCGAGACGCGAAACCAGATTCGATCGTTGGTGGACGAAGTCACGCAGCTGGCGGAATCCAATTGCACGCCCGAAGAGTTTTACCAGGGATTCCTGACGCGAACGACGGCGGCCCTGGCTTCGGTGGGCGGTGCCGTGTGGCGGATTGGCGACGGCGGTCCGGTCCAGCTGGAATACCATGTCAACCTGGCCGAGATGGGCATTGGTGCCGACACGCCCGGCGGTCAACGCCACAGCAAATTGCTGGAACAAGTCATTCAAACCGGCCAGCCGACCTTGATACCTCCTGGCAGCGGCACGGAGCAAGCTGACGGCGCCGGTAATCCCACCGAACATCTGTTGATCATTGGGCCCTTAACAATTGACGGCAGTGTCGTCGGGTTGCTGGAGATTTTTCAACGGTCGGGCGCGGGCCCCACCACCCAGCGTGGTTACTTGCGGTTTGTCAATCAAATGTGCAAGGTCGCCAGCGACTTTCTAAAAAACAACCAGTTGCGTTCCTTCAGCGAACAGCAATCGGCCTGGACGCGGTTGCAGACGTTTGTCCGAACGGTTCACGCCAGCTTGGATACCCGCCAAACGGTGTTTGCCATCGCCAACGAGGGTCGCCGGGTGATTGACTGTGACCGGGTCAGTGTGGCTTTGCGCAATGGAAGTCAGCTGCAAGTGCAAGCCGTCAGCGGCTTAGATACGATTGAGCGGCGGGCAAATCAGATCAAGCAACTGGGGCGACTTGCCACGTCGGTCGCTCGTGCCGGCCAGCCATTATGGTACACCGGTGACGACAGCGATTTGCCACCGCAGATTGAGCAGCAGTTGCACGAATACCTGGACATCGCCCACACCAAATTGTTGGTTGTCCAGCCGCTGCGCGAGCGCGCCCCTCATGTAGATGGCGATGATGCCACCGCTCAATCAGCACCGTCGGGTCAGGTCATCGGCGCACTGATTGTCGAGCAAATGGCCGACGATCGAATCACAACGTCGCTACGTGAACGACTGGAAACGGTCAGCTCTCACAGCAGCGACGCGTTAACCAACTCCCTGACGCACAGCCAAATGTTCCTGGCGCCGCTTTGGTCCTGGATCGGCAAAACCCGCGCGGTAACACAGGCTCGCAACATGCCGCGAACGCTGGTAGCGGCGGGGCTGCTGGCCGCTGCGCTGGCGGCGCTGTGGTTGGTTCCCGCTCAATTCGCGCTGAACGCCAGCGGCAAATTGACGCCGCAGCGACAAAGTGAAATCTTCGCCGCTGTCGATGGCGTGTTGCAACAGATTCTGGTGCCCGACGATCCGGATCAGCTGGTCGAGCCAAACCAGGTGTTGGCGGTAATGACCAACAACGACTTGATGGTCGAAATCCAGAATTTGCAGGGGCGGCTGCAGCAGGCGCAGGAAAAAGTCAAAAAGTTGCAGCGGGCGCAGGCTTCGCGGATGAACGCCCTGGAGCACCGGTTGATCGAAGGTGATTTGGCCGAGGCGCTGGAGGAGCAAGAGAGTCTCGGTCGCCAGTTGCAGCTGAAATTGCACCAGGCCGAACTGTTGAATGTGCGGGCGCCGACCCGCGGTCGCGTCGTCAACTGGCAATTGCGAAACCATCTGCTGCGGCGACCTGTGCAGCGCGGCCAGAATTTGATGACCATCGTCGATCCCGACACGCCCTGGCAAATTGAGCTTGAGTTTCCAGAACGAGGCGTGGCGCATTTGATGAATGCCATGGACGAATCCGACCAACCGCTGGAGGTGGCGTTTACCCTGGCCTCCCATCCGGGCCGCGAGTTTGCCGGCCGGTTGTTAAGTGTCGACAACAAACTGGATGTGCGCAGCGACTCCGGCAACGCCGTGCTGGTGCGTGTCGAGTTTGATGTACAGCAGGTCCCCCGAGAGCTGTTGCGAAGCGGCACGCGGGTCACCGCGCAAATCGACGCCGGAACCTGCTCGTTGGGGTACGCCTGGTTTCACGAAATCATTGAAACCGTCCACTCAACCTGGTTGATGTGGTTTTGATTCCGCCAGGTTGCCGCAGGCGGTCACCGCACCCATTTACCAGCCTTTCGCAGGAGTAATTTACAGCATGAACTGGAATCCGATTCTTCAACTCGCGCTGGCCGTTTTGGCCGCTGCTGTTTCACCATGGATGCCGGCCGTTGCCCAATCGCCGCAAACGGACCGCCAGGGTGCCAACGAGCGAAAGGTCATGCCGGTCAATTACGTCGGTGATGGGCACGTCGATTTGTCGCCCTGTTTCACCGCGCTGATCGCCGACGTGGAAATTCCGGCGCAGGAGAGTGGTCCGTTGATTTCGATGTCTGTCCGCGAAGGCCAGTTGGTGTCCGTCGGCCAACAGTTGGCCAAAATTGATGACGCCGTCGCCCTGTTGCGACTGGAAACCGCGCGGACCAAGCTGGATTCTGCCAACGAAAAAGCCAACAACGACATCGACGTTCGCGCCGCGCAAAACGCGTTGAATATCGCCGAGCGGGAACGCAAAACCAACCAGGACCTGGCCAACAAAGGCGCCTTGCCTCGCCAGGAATACGAGCGGTCCGCGTTGCAGGCCAAACAGGCAGCGCTGCAACTCGAACAAGCCCGACGCGACATGGAAACGGCCACCAAGGATGCTCAAGTCGAATCCTTCAATGTCCGTGCGGCCACCGACAGCATCAAACGTCATTCGATTCAATCGCCGATCGACGGCAACGTCATGGAGCTGTACAAGGAAGCCGGTGAATGGGTTAACGCCGGCGACAATGTCATGCGCGTCGCGAGGCTGGACCGGCTGTACGTTCAAGGATTGTTGGATTCCACCAAGTTCGATCCGCACGAGGTAGACGGCAGAACCGTGTCGGTCGCCTTGACCATGGCCCGCGGGCAGCAAACCGAGTTTCACGGGCGCATCGTATTCGTTTCGTATGAGAAAAACAGCAGCAAGTTCTATTCGGTCCGGGCCGAAGTCGAAAACCGCAACGTCAATGGACGCTGGCTGTTGTTGGCTGGGGAAGAAGTCACGATGCGGATCCACCTGGATGGCAACGCGGTGGGACAGATCCCCCATTTCGATCCAAACAACCAGCGCTAATCGGGCACTGTCACAGCTGATGACAGCGCAGATCGGCGGGCAGAAAAATAGAAAGATCCTCGGGTCTGAAATCGTCGCGTCTGACGAGCGACCTTGCCGGTCTACCGCGCCGAAAACCAGATGAACGGCTGGCCCGCTTCGTCGGCCCGGATTTCCATCTCCATTCGCGGCCGAGCTTGCGCCACAATCCGCTGCAACACGATTTGATAACTGATCTTTTCGGATTGCAGGTTGACGCGAATCTTGTCCAGCTCGATGCCCTCGCGCGCCAGCGAGTTGTAGTCGATCAAAAATGGCAGTCCGACGTCCTTCTGAATCGCCGACAGAGCCTTGCCCAGTTCAAAGTTTTGAATATTGGCCGGGACCCGCTCAAACAGCTTGGGCGCGGCCTGGCTGGGACGCTGCTGCAGCGGCCATCCGATCGGCCAATGTTCCTCCGCCTGTTGCGATCCGGTAATCAGGATTTCCGTCGACTTTCCCGGCTGTCGGCGAGGCGCCGCCACCAACCCCAAGGGCCTCAGTGCCGCGGCCAAAGCCGTACCACATGACATCCCAGTCAATTCATCTTGCAGGCGGTAATCGTTTCTCAGCGAACGCTGCGCTGCGGATTCGATCAACATCGGAGTTGTGATGTTGCGTTTGACCTCCGCCAGGACCTGGGCCGGCGTCAAGTCCCGCGTCGATACCGCAAACGTGGCCGCCAAGTCTTCGTGCAGCGCCACCAATTGCTCGGCGGTCAATCCGAACGCCATCTTTTCGGCCAGTGCCACCTCGGCGCCGTCGTCACGGATCTGCTGCACCAGTTGGCGGATCGCGGCTTTGTCCCGCAAGGAATACTTGCCGCCCGGCAATACCAGTTGGTTGCGGTCGTTCACGTAGCCGATGACTTTGTACGTGGCTCCCACTCTGCCGTCGGTTTTTTCGATCGCCGCCTTCATGCGGTCGCCCTGAGCCTGGCTGAGTGTCACGTTGTCGGCGCCCACATCGCTCAAGACTTCCAGCCAACGCTGATTCTGGTCAATGCCGCTGCGTGACGACGACATGACCTGCAGCTCGACGTAGTGTTTTTGCTGGGCCACTGCCGATTTGAGCGGCGCTGGCGCGGCCATCACAACCCAGCACACCGCGGCGGTCAGGCACCAGCCTGCAGAATTCCATGCCATTTGTTTCGTTCCAGGGTTTGAGGAATTGGCACAACCGGTCAGGGCCGGTCGCATCGAAAAACGACGTGGGACGCATTCCCGTTGTTTTCGGAGAGACGACCGCGGGGTCGTCCATCAAATCCGATACGGTCCATTGTATGCGCCATGGGACGACTGGACGTGCGGAACGGGCGATTCAATCCGCGATTCCGTACCGGCCGATACAATAAAATGCTTTGAACAGGTCGCGAATCCCAATCTTTTTGCCTTCGGCATAGCTGCGGGGCCGGTAAGAAATCGGGACTTCCGCAAATCGGTAGCCGCGACGGGCCAGCTTGGCAGTCAGTTCGGGTTCGATGCCAAAGCGATTCTGATCCAGCTCCAGACATTTGAGCACTTCGCGATGGAACGCCTTGTAGCACGTTTCCATGTCCGTCAGTTTCAAGCCGCTGAAAAAGTTGGATGCCTGAGTCAATACCGCGTTGCCAAATCGGTGGATCCAGGATTTGTCCTGGTGCTGATCGCTCAGGAACCGCGAACCGTAAACGATTTCCGCCTCGCCGCGCATGATTGGCGACACCAGTCCGGGAATTTCTCTTGGATCGTATTCGAGGTCTGCATCTTGAATCACTAGGATCTTGCCGGTTGCCTGTTCCAATCCTGTTCTCAGCGCCGCACCCTTGCCCTGGTTGACGTCATGAAAAATGATGTCGATCTGCGGCAAATCGCCCAGTCGTTCAAGGATCTCTCGCGTGCCGTCGTCGCTGTGATCATCCACCACCACGATTTGCTTGGATAAGGGTAAAGCGGCGACCCGGCTGATGACGCGGGCAATCGTGTTGCGCTCATTGAACACGGGAATGATGATCGATACCAGGCAATCTTGGCGCGGCGTCACGTCATCGCCCAGCGTGGCGCTACGGTAAGCCTCCAGCTCCGAGGTAATCACCTGGTCCACGTCGCCCAGTCGCGACAGGACGTCATCAATCAAATGCGAATTCCGGTCGCGGGTTTCGACGTAATGCTGGGTGTTCAATGCGTTCATGATTACAGGCTTCAGTCTATTTGCGTGTTTGAAGATTCGCTAGGTTGATCGATGGATTGCCGCCAAAACCGGTTTCTTGGCGTACAAAAATAGCTGGCCAACTGATGCTGTCGGTGGCGATCTGATCGTGAACCATCCGCTGTTCCGGCGGCAGGTAATTGGCATTGCGACGATCGTCAAACAAGGATCGCAAACCCCACACTTGGGCAATGCCATCCTGGTACAACAACAACCACCGATCCTGGTGCTGCAACATGTGCTGTTCGGTTCGTTCACCGAAGCGGCGCAACAACACGAGTTCCGGCTGCCGGTAACGCAGAATCCGTCCCGGGTCGCAGGGCGGCGAATCCGGACTGCGAAATCGCCCGACGGAGGTCGCATGGCCGTACATAAAATCGAAATGCAGATCGACGATGTGCTGCGGGTAACAGGTGCGAAATCGACCGTCAAAGGCGACCTGCGATCGATGCCCGGTCGCATATCGATCGCTGCACAACGCGGCAATCGAATACTGGGCCCAGTCATAGGTCACCACCAAACGTCCATTGAGTTGATGCTGTCGCATGAAGTCGATGGCATCGACCGGAAACTGGTCACGCCGCACTTGCAGGTCGCTCAGCCGCGGCAGCAGAGCAGTTCCAATGCCCAACATGCACACCAGCAGGAGAGTCTGAACGGCCAATCGCCCGCGGCGGGAAATCTCCCTCTGGCCGGAAACCGTCGACAGCCGACTCATGGCCGATTGCAGGTGGGGGCCCAGCCAAAAACCGCACAAGATGGCGAAAAATGGAACGTGACGAAAATGACTAACCGATTGCCACAACGTCAAACCCAGAATCAACAGTTGCGTCGCATCCAGTTTTCGCTTGGTCCATCCCAGCGCAAACGCCGCGATGGCCACCAGCATCCAGAATTTCAAACCTATCAAGCTGAATAATTCGCGGCTGGACCAATCCGAGATCTCCGGGCGCGGGCTGCCCAATGATTCCAGCAGCCACAGATGCAGTCGGGGCCCGTACGGATTCAACATCGTGGCCAAGACCGCGACCAACGACATCAGCACCATCCGCCGCACCAGCCCCCAACCGGCCCAGCCGCAACGATAAAGCGCTTCCAGACCCCGGCATCCCAAGTACGCGATGTATACGGCCAATCCGGCCACAAACCCGCCGTGGGCGTTGGCCCACAGGAAAAATATCAATGGGGCGATCCACAACCAACGAACCCGATGTGATTGGTAACCGAGTGTTTCGCGAACGTCAGCCGATTCAATGCTGTCGCGTTGGAACCAGCCCCTCGGCCAAGGCCAATGCCACCGGTCGCGCCACCCGTCAAAGCAATACTGCAGCAGCCACGCCAACACCGTAAAACCGACAAAGGAACTGAGTTGGGGCCGAAAACTCCAGTGGTATCCCAGATTGGCGGCCACTAGCAATGTGATTATGCCGGCCACGATCAAGCCGGCACCACGGTTCAAATTCCATCGCAGCACCACCACAATCACCAACAAGCTCAGCGCGAACTTGCCCCAGACCAATCCCAACGGTCCCAGGGCGTCGGCGACGATCGCCATAATGATTTCCGACAGATTCTCGTGGTTGATCCAGCGGAATCCGTCGGCGGTATACGAATAACTGGTCGTTTCGGCGATTTCACCGGTGGCGAGCACGTCGCGACCGAATTGAACGTGTCCCCAAAGATCGGGATCGGCAACATTGGGTGACATGGCCAATGCCGCTGCTAGTATGACGACGGCGATGCCCAGTCGTTCGGGCCGCAATAGTCTGCTGTACCAGGATGGATCGGGAGGGGCCGTGGACATTGATTTTTGAACCGAAAGAAAGTCACTCGCAAGCCGGCGAAATGGCTACGCAAACATACGTCACACCGTTGGTCACACACTTGCCATTTTTCGATCGGTTATTCCGGTTATAGTAATCATGGGGCAGCCAATCACCGGTTCAATGCAATCCCTCATCCCCCGTTCAGCTCAATGACAGATACGGTCAACATTCAGGGCATCCAGCTTTACCTCAGCCAGTCGCATGACGACGACAACCGATGGATTGGGCAGCAGGAAATCCTCAAACAAGTTCTGGCTTGCTGGATCGTAGTCGACGAGCGAGACCTGCCGCTGACGCCGCGACTAGTCGGCGCGCCGGGGATTGGAAAGACCGCGCTGGCGATGGCGGCTGCCCGGCAAATGCAGCGCCCCCTGTTCATCTACCAGTGCACGGCCGACACGCGGCCAGAAGACCTGTTGGTGACGCCCGTGCTGGCCCAAGACGGCAAGATCGCTTACCACGCCTCCCCGCTGGTGACAGCCATGATCCAGGGCGGCGTCTGCATCTTGGATGAAGGCAATCGCATGAATGAAAAGTCGTGGGCCTCGTTAGCACCGCTGTTGGATCACCGGCGATACGTGGAGTCGATCGTCGCCGGTATCTCGGTTGAGGCCCATCGCGATTTCCGCTGCGCGGTCACGATGAACCAGGATGAATCGACTTTTGAAATTCCCGATTACATCCTCAGCCGGTTGCAACCGACCCTGCAACTGTCGTTTCCCAAGCGCGACGACGAGATGGCGATCCTGGAATATCATCTGCCGTTTTGCCAAACTGAAATGCTGGCGATGACGGTAGATTTTTTGCAGCGCGCCCACGAACTCAAGCTCGATTTCTCACCGCGCGACGGGATTAACCTGTTGCGGTACGCGATGAAACGATTGGCGCAGGATCCCCAGCATCCCGCTTCGCAGGATGCGACCTGGCGCGAAGCGCTGGAAAAATGCCTTGGCCCGGAAGCCCTGGACCTGGAGCAATTGGCCGCCCAGCGACAACGAACCCTCGGCGGACAGGCGCTGCCAATGGGGCTGGGGGATTTCTTTTTCGGCAGCGACGACCCGCTGCACCCGGATTTGGACGACGACGACAATGAAGACGAGTTGGACACGTAATCACCTCATTTTCTGATGAATGATGTCCTGAAAATCGGTCCCCGCGTGACGGCCCTGCCGATCATCCACGGCAGCGGCGATTTCGCCTGGGAAATCCGTCGCACCATGTTGGGTCAGTCGTTTGATTGCCTGGCCGTCCCCTTGCCGCCGTCGTTTCAACCCTGTGTCGAACAAGCGATTTTGCAACTGCCCACACCTAGCATCGTGGTCCAGCGTGAATCGCGGGTTTGGTCCAGCGACCAGGTGTCACTCGATGACGATTCAAGTGAGGAATCCGGCGAAGCAGACGAAGCCAACGCCAGCTACGTGCCGATCGATCCCTGCCAGGGCGTCATTGCGGCGCTGCGGCTGGCCATGGGCGAGCACTTGTCGCGGCGATTTGTCGATCTGGAAACGGCGAACTTTCAGCCGAATACCGCCGTCTTGCCCGATGCATATGCGCTAAAAAAAGTGCCGGTGCAGCAATGGGCCGCGGCACTGGTGCCGTTCCTCTCTCCGGGCAATCATCCGCAGTGGCATCGCCGCATCCGGTACATGGCCTGGCAGCTTCGCGAACTGTGCCTCGATTACGAAAACATCCTGTTTGTGTGCAGCGTGTTGGACTGGCCCTGGGTTCGCCAAGCCTTTCACGATCGCCAACTGGTTCCGCCCGAACCCGATGCCACCGAGCCGCCCGAGAATTTCGCCGTCGACCCGCAAACGCTGTATTTTGTGCTGGGTGAATTGCCATTCATCACCGGGTTATACGAGCGGGCGCGGACCCAGCTGGACAGCGACGAACATCTGGCGATCGACGGGATCAAGGAACTGTTGATTGCCGCCCGTCAAAGTTATCGCCGCGATTTTCGCCATCGAGCCAAGAAAATTACCCCGCATCTGTTGAAACTCGCCCTGAAATACATTCGCAACCTCACCTTGCTCGACCGCCGCATCACACCGGAACTGGTAACGGTCGTAACGGCAGCCAAACAAATTGTGGGAGATGGTTACGCGCTAGAAGTATTGGAAACCGCCAAACAATATCCCGAACGTTCGGCGCTGCCGTGGGAAGAGGTCCGCATGGGAATCGGGCGCGGGGCTTTTCCAGACGAGAACGTGCTGCAGATGAAAAATCGGTTGCCCGGTCCGCCAGTCATCTGGTCCAACCTGGAGTTGTTGCCCCGGCCCGATCGAGAACAGCAACAAAAGTGGCAACAGCGATGGAATCCATTTGCCCAGTGCAGTTGGCCGCCGGAAGACGTGGTCGTGGAGAATTTTCGTTCGGCGGTGTTCGACCGGGCACGGCAAATCATGGGCGCCGATTTGGCCAAGACGGAAAAATTCTCAACCAGCATCAAAGACGGCATCGACATTCGCGACACGCTGCGTCACTGGTACGAAGGAAACATTTACGTCAAAGTGCTGCCGCCCAACAAAGGCCAGCTGGATGCCGCCGTGATGTTATTCGATTCACCAGCCGATCCGCGCGATTATCCTTGGCGCACCACCTGGTTCGCCGAGCACACAGACGAATCGACGCTGGCTTTTTTTGCCAGCGATTTCGCCAGTCAGCCGATCGGTCCGGGCATCTGCCTGGCCACGTATGGCGGCGCCCTGTTCCTGTATCCGCCCATCGCGATCCCGGACGTGTGGACCAATCCCCACCTGGATTTTGCGGAAACGCTGGAGGAGCGACTGTTGGCGGCGGCTTGTCGGTATAGCCAGTTTCCCCACATCGCGTTGGTCAGTTCGGCCCCGCCGGGTCCCGCCTGGCGCCATATCGCCAAACGATTCAAAAAATCCTGGGTGCACGTTCCCCTGGGCCAGTTCAGCGACTCGACGATTCAGCAGCTGCGAATGGTCCATGTCCTCAACGGAAAACAAGTTCGCAGTTACGCGGCCGATTTCATTCGCCGGGCTTAAGCCAACAGGACTCCCGCACCTGGTAAATGCGATTTTCAACCAACGTGTTCGAATTGCGTTGATTTGGTAGCATGGTTACCAGCCCTGTGTGTTGCCCTATCATCCTTTGTTACCGCTGGTACCCATGGACAAGCAAGAACTATTTCACAACCTGGTTCAATTGGCCGCGGTCGACGGCAAGTTCACCGAAGAGGAAATCCATTTTCTGGTGAGACGCGCCGAACAATGGGGGATCCCCAACGACGAGTTTGAAACAGCGTTGGCCAGCCTCGACGACAATGGCATCCAGCTCAAGATGCCCGCCGAAAAAGACGAGCGGATCGAAATGCTGGGGCTGATGATCAAGCTGATGGCAGTCGATGGCGAATTGGCGGAAACAGAAAAGCGGCTGTGCGCTGCCGCATCGGCCAGCATGGAAATCACCAGCGAAGAGTTCTCAAGATTAATCGACGACCTGCTGTCGGAATCTCTTTGAATTTCCAACAGGCCACTTGCCCCGTACCGTTGGCCCGATCAACCCGGGCCGCCGGTCAGTTCCGCGGTGGACGTGGTGGGTAATCGACGCCGCCGCCGGATTTGTTGGGAAAAATCCGGGTCGTCGTAAAACCGCTCGGCCAGATCATTGATCCATGCCGACTGTTTCAATTGCTCGAACGGAACCGATTGATCCAGCAGCCCCAAGTCGTAGGCATACCGGTCGGACAGGCCGGGCAGCAACACGCGCAACGAGTAAGCGACGCGATTGGGCGCCAGTCGATTGATATGGTTGACGATGTTGGTCGTGCAGTTATTGCGCAACGTGCCGTAAAACTCCGGCTGGTTCATCAACTCGTTAACTCGCTGCAAAACATCCAAAAACAATGCCTGGGCCTGCGCAGGCGTCGCCACCGTGGGGTACAGATAAACGTCGGCGTCGCGGTGGCGGGTCCGCAGGCGGACCAGATCCCGTTCGTCTGCAACGACATACGTTAACTCGAACTGGTTGCCCATCCCCAGGATCGGCGAATACTTCTCGCCCTTCTCCGTACGAATCTCCGCAGAAACGCTGATGTACGTGCCATCGCGCAGCCCAAAACTCAGCATCGTGTGGGCCATGAACTCCAGTCCCCGGAAGGGGACCACAAAGAAGTCGACCGATTGCACGTCGTCGATGTGAAACGTCCGGTCGTAATAGTTGGGGATGAAATCGTTTTCGGTGACGTATTCGTTAAACCGGATGTTACGCAACTGGATTTCGCCTTGCTCCGAGACAATCGCATAAGGCAACCGCGCGAACTGGGGTGACCAGTCGCGAAAGTTTGACGGCTGCAACCGTTGTTGCAAATTATTGACCTGTAACGGTTGGCACCCGCACAAAACAAGCAGCAACCAACTGCCGATCAGCGCGGAACGACCTGACCATCGCACACCGATGACTCCGCAGGGATAATTACGCCAATCCGCGCCAAACAGCTGGCGGGACCGGATTTCGACAGCGGCTTGTAGCGGCTTTGAACCAACGTCACAACCGATTTATCGCTAGCTTCCCAAAGCTGCCAATATCGCCTGTCGGAAGGAAGCGTTCCGACACCTCCCAGATTGACAGACTTGATCCGAAATTGGACGAAAAGTTTTGCTATTTATCAAAATGGGAATCTGGGAAAAATTATTTCAGTCGTTTTCCGGTGCAGTCGCCAGCGGCTGCCGTGGTTTCTTGACACGTGTGATATGTTCTTGTGACGAATCAATCAGGTTGATTCACATTACCCCGACGACAGGAGGAGGGCAGTCGATGCAAGATCCACCACAAATGACTGCACGGGGGCGGTTTTGATCCGATCGTCCCCGAGACGAAGCGTAAATAACTCTTCATACCTCCAATAGCGCCCGTTCGGCACCCGCGCCGACCGGGCGCTTTCATTTTATGGGCCCTTACCATTTGGGCGCGAACCCGCAGTGCGCGAACCCGCAGTACGCGAGGCTTAATCCTCGTGCGCTGTCCGTCGTTCTTCCCGTCGGTTTTAGTGACCCAGCACGTATGCGAACACCAGCGGGGCAATCACTGAGGCGTCGGACTGGATCATGAAACGCGGCGTGTCGGCGTCGAGTTTGAACCAGGTGATTTTTTCGTTGGGCACTGCGCCAGAATACGAGCCGTAAGAGGTGGTGGAATCGGAGATTTGGGCGAAGTATTGCCAGAATCGACACTGGCGCTTCAAATCTTGCAGAATTAACGGCACGGAACAGATGGCAAAGTCCCCGGCGATGCCCCCGCCGATCTGGAAAAAGCCGATGCCGGGTCCATGGTCATTTTCCAGGTACCAGTTGACCAGGTGCTGCATTTGCTGGGTGCCGGTTTTGATCGCCGAGTGCGATTTGATTTTTCCTTGCATGGCCCGCGCCGTGAAGATGTTGCCCAGCGTTGAGTCCTCGAAGCCCGGCGAATAGACGGGCAATTGTTTTTTCCAAGCCGCGTGCAACCACGATTGCTCCGGTGGGATTTGAAAGTGCTCATCGAGAATCTTGTGCTCAAATAACTGGTAGAAGACTTCGAACGGGAACAAGCTTCTTTCCTGTTCGGCCAAGGCGGCACAGGCATCGATGAAGGCGCCTTCGACGTGCCGCATCACCGTCTCCGGGATGCAGGTGTCGGTAACTCGATTAAAACCTTCCTCGCGCAAATTCAATTCGTTGTGGGGGGACAGGTCGCGGTACTCGGGCAGCATTTTATATTCGTCGTGCGCGACCAGGTTGAACACGTCTTCTTCCAGGTTGGCTGCCGTGCAGGAGATGGCGTGCACTTTGTCTTGGCGGATCATTTCGGCCAGTGAAATACCTAGTTCGGCGGTACTCATGGCCCCGGCCAGCGTGACGATCATTTTTCCGCCGCGCTCGACATGCCGTTTATAGGCCCTGGCCGCTTCCAATGTTTCGCGGGCATTGAAATGTCGAAACTGTTCGTCCATGAACCGAGTAATGCTGTATTGGGACATCGTCGGATCGGCACTTATGAATGATGTGGAGGATGGGCCTGACGCCGCAAACTTACCCGACAATGGATTCGGGTTGGACCGCTGGCATGCGGCAAACCTAGCAAAATCTGCCGAAATCACTGCCCGTTCCGGCGAATGCTGGTCCGCCCCAGCAGCATTGCGTAAACTCTTAATCGTTTGAAGGCGGTGTTTGCAACCAGGTGCCACTGATGCAGTGGCACCTTACACATTTATCGGGAGCATAACTTATGCGCAAAAAACTAACAGTGTTTTGTTTGGTCGCCCTAGTCGCCTGCGTGACGGCTTATCCGGCGCTGGGACAGTCGTTGCCCAAAGACAAGCAAGCCGAAGTCGTATTTGACCTGCGGCTGAACAAGCTGCGAACCAGCCCGCTAATGCAATCGGTCCAGGATCAGATTCTGGCGATGCAGGCCCAGACGGGAATGTCCGATGACATCGATATCGCCACAGTTGATCGCATTTTCGGCGCCATGAGTTTGCCGGATTCCGTGGCCGATTTCGCAGCGATGGAAACTGAAAAAGAATTGAAGCTGGAGTTCTTTGCCAGGATCCAATTCATTGACGAGGCTTCCGCCGACGATGCGATTGCCAAAATGAAAGAAACGTCGGAAACATTCGAGGAGGGGGGCACCACCTATTACCGCCCGCCCGCCGATCAGGACGGTCCGCAAAATATGAAAGCTTATCGCAAAGACGCCACCACGATCGAAGCCGGCACGGATTTTTACTTGGAAAAAGGCACCGGCAAAGGCGTTTTTTCCACTGGCCTGGAAGCGGCCTGGAACAAAGTACCGGATCACGCCATCCGGTTTGCCATTGATTTGGACAACGCCAGGGATCTGATTAACGAGGCAGTCGAACAAGCCAAACAAGGCGCGCCGCCCATGATGGTTGGCTTCATCGACCTGGTCAACAAAGCTTCGGATGTTCGCATCAGCATGGACCTGTCCAGCGATCAGCTGTTTGAGCTGGCAGTGACGGGCAACGACGACGACCAGGCCGAAGAGTTGCGCAAAGGTTTAGACGGCATCATGGGGATGACCAAGATGAGTGCCCAGCAAATGTTGCCTATGTTGGAAGAACAGGACGCGGATGCAGCCAAAGTGATCGGCGAGATCATTAACTCGTTGGCCGCCACCCGCGATGGCACCGATGTGCAAATCGCCATCGCCAAGCCGGCCGGTTTTGACGAGGCCATCAAAAACCTGATTGAAAGCATGCCGGGTCCCGGCGGAGACTTCTGATCCAGCCCGGCCGCTCTCACAAAGACTGACTTCGAGCCCGTCATGGAATGGCGGGCTTTTTTTCTAAAGACAACACCGGTGTTTCATTTGGGCAACATCGCGTCGATATCGATTAGCGGGCACAACCGCCAGCGTTGCCGATCGGCAACATCGAAATGCCAAAACGCGTGCTTTTTTGCCGCCGCTGGGCCATACTGAAAC
>JBFILF010000028.1:0-22003 GCA_041599835.1 Pirellulaceae bacterium | reverse complement strand
GGCTCGTTGTGTTGGTTGTTCCATGGCGTGGATTTTACACGATTAGCCCCTCCCCTCGTCCCGCTAAAATCGGGACTTCGACCCTCCCGACGGGAGGGTGACGATTCACCTGACCCTCCCGCTGGGAGGGTCGCCAATCCGCCGGCGGCGGATGGCGGTAGGGGTGCCCATTAATCCGATCTTCGTTTAGCGAACATGCCAGACCCCGTCTTCATCCGCCTTGGTCATTGCGATTCGCATTTTTGTTCGCAAGGATTGGAGTCTCTACAGGTCCGAGTTCCTCAGCACTCACATTCGACTGACTTGATCAAACCGCCTGCTATTGCAAGTAAAATGTGCGTATTAGCGCGCACACGGGCGTTCGTCGTTTCTGCCACGTGCACGGATCAAAACGGTCACGGCTCGCCTTCATCTTCTGGATGAATCTAACAGGAACGTTTTGCGACAGAAGTCCGGCAAATACAATGTTGCATGGCACGAGAACGTGTCGCGCGGCAGGTCGCAACGGCCATTAAAGTGAAGACGCGTGGTCAGCAATAGCAAGGCATGGGATTTGCTGCCCAGTCCAGTTTTCAATCACCAAAGCGAAATCGTGCCTGGGGAGAACCGAGATGGGTACAAATCAACGAATCAACCGGGCCATCGCAGCAACCTTCGGTTTCTTGTTTGTCGTTGCTTGTTGGCCATCACCGCTGGCCGCGCAGCCGGAAATCATCGATCCGCCAACGTTTGAATGGACCTACCATCCGGTAACCGCGAATAATCCTGAGGCTTATTACAGCGGTGTCATGGAAATTGGGGAATCGACATTTGTCATCGGGGGCGCAACGTTGACGACCAGAGCCTACCGCCAGGCCGGCGGCAGCTACACCATACCGGGACCAACGATGCACGTCGTGCCCGGCAATAAATACGTGCTTCGTTTCCACAACACGTTGCCTTACGAGCCGCTTAACCCAAACCACAACGTATTCAAGGACCCGAACGTCAGCAACTTGCACACTCACGGGTTGCACATCTCCGGCGAGTCTCCCGGCGATGACGTGACGCGGTCATTCGAAGGCGGCTTTGGCGGCGACTTCGTCTACGATATTCCCGCCGACCACATGGGAGGCACTTACTGGTATCACGCGCACCACCACGGCTCGACGTTTCTTCAAGTGTCGGGTGGGGCATTCGGGCTGATGATCGTCGATGACAGCGCCGACGGCATTCCCGACAACGTGGCCCAGATGACCGAGCGCCAAATCGTGCTCGGCTATCTTGATCCAAACGCAGCCGGAACGGGCGGGGACACGTTGATGTCGGGCACGCTTTCTCCCACGTGGACGGTCAACGGGGTCGTCGCGGGTAATATCATCACGCCGCCCGATACCTGGCAGCACTGGCGCGTGCTGGTCGCCGACCGCGACGCCAGAGAGAAGCTCATCGAGTTCGGCCCAGAGTGTGAAGTGGCCTTGTTGGCCCGCGATGGAGTTTGGCGCACCAGCGCACCCAAGATGCTCACCAGCAACGCCATCAACCTGACGGGTGCATCGCGCGCGGACTTGGCGGTTCGCGTTTCGGCCGCCTCGCAGCTAGAGATCGACGGCAATGTGGTGGCCAGCATCACCGTCGACGGCGCGCCGGATCCAACGGTCCATCCCTTCGCCCCTGGCGGCAGCGGCATGTGGTCGGCTTGGCGCCCCACCTACCTGCGCGACTTGCGGACAGTGCCCGACATCGATGTCAACTTCGATTCCGTTTCGATGGGTGCGCGAACCATCAACGGCTCCAAGTGGGACATCAATGTGCCGACCTTCAGCAAGATCGCTGACATGGCACAGGAATGGAGTCTCAGCGGCGCGACGAATCACCCGTTCCATCTGCACATCTACCACGTTCAAGCGCTGGCCAACGCCAGCGACTTTGAAGCCGGCGAGTACTATGACGTCATCGCGGCTAACATGGACGTGCGCTTTGACCTGTCTTCGGCCACCAGTTCACCCTACGACGGCCGCACCGTGTTGCATTGCCACATCCTGGATCACGAGGATCGCGGCGCCATGGGCTGGATGGATGTGCTCGGGGGTACACCGCCGCCGACCTATCCGCTTGATGGCGACGTCTTCCCGCCATACTCGGAGTACTACATCCTTCCGGAAACGGTCTCACCCGACACGTTGACGGTGATCACCGGCAGCGTGAATTCCGGGAGCGTCTCCGAACTGTCTCAAAGCGATGACCAATACCTGGTGCTCGACCCGCAATTTTTGGCCAGCCGCTACCAGTTGCTGTTCACACTCGACAGCACGGCGTCCACCGATAGTCCGACCGCGCTGGCGTTCACGCTGGAGTCGCGGATGCTGACGTTTGTTGGGACCGTCGACCAGCGAATCGAATTGTATAATTACGACATGGGAAACTTCGAGGTCGTTGATAATCGACTGGCGAGTTCGACGGATACGGTGGTGAACATCTCGCCCGGCGGCGACCCGACACGATTTGTACAGCCCGTCACCGGCGCGATGCAGGCGCGGATCCGCTACCAGAATAGTCTGCCTTACTGGGTCACTCGCACGGCCAGTTTGTACTTGCCTTTCCGGACGCGAGTCGATCAAGCCAAATGGACAGTGACGCCGTAATGCGCGGTTGAATGTTTGTATTGGTCTGAGAAGTAGACGATCGTGCGTTTCAAATCGCCCGTGGTGCTCAAACAATCAACTGTTGCACCACTTCACCCGCGACATCAGTCAAACGGAATTGTCGGCCCTGGTATTTGTAGGTTAAGCGCTTGTGGTCGACACCCAGCAAATGCAACAGCGTTGCGTGAAAGTCGTGTACGGTGACCGGTTGCTCGACAGGAAAATACCCCAATTCATCGGTTTGGCCCACCACCGTGCCGCCGCGCACGCCTCCCCCGGCCAGCCACACGCAAAACGCGTCTTTGTGATGATCACGCCCGGCGTTCTTGCGGTCGGATTGCAATAACGGCGTGCGGCCGAATTCCGAGCCCCACACGACCAACGTCTGATCCAGCAATCCACGCGATTTGAGATCCGCCAGCAGGGCGGCAACCGGGCGATCGACTTGCTCGGCCTTTCGCGGCAAGTTGGTAAAAATCGATCCGTGATGGTCCCAACCCTGATCCATGATCTGAACAAATCGCACGCCGCGCTCGACGAGCCGCCGCGCCAACAAACAGTTGTTGGCAAAACTGCTTTTGCCCGGCTCCGTGCCGTACATGTTGTGAATGGCCGCAGGCTCTTGCCGAATGTCCATCAATTCCGGTACCGATGTCTGCATGCGAAACGCCAGTTCGTATTGGCTGATCCGCGTGGCAATTTCAGGATCGCCGACATCCGCCAACTGGTTTTGATTCAACCGGTTGATGCTGTCGATCATTCGCCGCCGGTCAAGACCGCTGATGCCACGGGGATTGGACAGAAACAGCACCGGGTCACCTTGCGAGCGGAACTCGACGCCCTGGTACTTGCTGGGTAAAAACCCGCTGCCCCACATGCTGTTGCCGCCGCCGCCGACCTGACCGGTGATCAAAACGACAAAGCCCGGCAGGCTGGCGTTCTCATTGCCAAGACCGTAGGTGATCCAGCTGCCCATCACCGGCCGACCAAACTGTGGAAAGCCGGTTTGGAAAAACAGCTGCGCGGGGCCGTGATTGAATTGCTCGGTGTGAAGCGTTTTGACGATCGCGATGTCGTCAGCGTGCGCAGCGATATGGGGCAGCAACTCCGAAAACTCCAATCCCGATTCGCCGTGGCGATGGAACTGGTATTTGCTGCCAAGCAATTTGGGTTTGCCGCGGATAAAAGCGAACCGCGCGCCCTCAAGATACTTTTCCGGGCAGTCCTCGCCATCGTGTCGCTGCAGGGCTGGCTTGTGATCGAAAAGATCCAATTGCGACGGCGCGCCAACCAGATGCAGAAAGATGACATTCTTGGCTTTCGGCGGAAAATGAGGACGAGATGTGGCGCCCTTGTCAGTCTCGGCCGCCAGACCGAGATCGTTGGCCAGCATCATGGCCAGTGCGATGCTTCCACCGCCCGCGCCAACTTTGCCAAGCAGTTCGCGACGGGTCAGATCGTGCAAACGTTGATGTGGAGTCGATGTCATTTGTGTTTGATACGGGAGGTCCATTTTGGTCCTGATCCGGCCTGCAATCATCCCTTGGTAATCGTTTCGTCTAAATTCAACAGTATCGTCGCGACGTAGAACCAGGCGGCGAACTCGGCGGGTGTTACGTCCGCCGGTCGTGAATAGTTGCCAATCATCAACTTCGTTGTCTTTGAATCTTTTTGCAGGCGGTCGCGTTCACCGCGAAACACGGCCAGCAGCTCCCGTACTTCGCCCTCGGTCGGTTGCCGGGCAACGCAACTGCGAAAGCCAAACTTGATCGCTTTGACTTCGTCGCTTCCCCGCTGAGCAATGCGCGCCGCAAAGGCCCAGGCCATTTCCACGTAGGCCTCATCGTTCAGCAACGTAAGCGCCTGAAGCGGCGTGTTGGCGCGGCTGCGCTGAACGACACAGGCAGCGCGGTCCGGTGCATCGAAGTTGACAAAACTGGGATACGGTGCGCTGCGGCGCCATACGACGTACAGCCCGCGCCCGTAACGAGCCTCGCCCGATTCGACACGATACTCCGGTGGGTTGCGACCAACGTGTCGCCAGACGCCACCGGGCTGTGGCGGATACACGGGCGGGCCGCCCAATTTTGTCGTGAGCAGCCCGCTGATCCTCAGGGCATTGTCGCGGATGGCTTCGGCACCCAAGCGAAACCGTGGACCGCGGGCCAGCAGGCGATTCTCCGGGTCATGATCGAGCAACGCCGGGGTGACGCGGGATGACTGACGATACGTTGCGCTCATCACGATCAGCTTGTGGATGTGTTTCATCGACCATCCGTTTGCCATGAGTTCTACAGCAAGCCAATCCAGTAACTGCGGGTGACTCGGCCGCTGGCCTTGCGTGCCGAAATCTTCGGTCGTGCGAACAATCCCGTGACCAAAAATCTCCGACCACCATCGATTGACCGTGACACGGGCCGTCAGCGGGTTATCGCGGCTGACCAACCAGCGCGCAAGTTCCAGCCGATCGCCCGACTCAGCATTGCTGACCGGATGCAGGATCGCCGGGGTACCAGGCTGGACCTGTTCAGAAGGTGTTCGAAAATCGCCGCGCTTCAACATGCGACTTTCGCGTGAGCTGTCCATCTCGACCATCACCAATGTCGTGGCCGACATCGCGTCACCAAGCTGCTTTTTGAGATCGGCAACCTGTCGGGTCAGCTGCTGATATTCCGGTTGCGCTGCACGGTAATACTCCACGACTCGGTCCTGTTGATCTTCGGTTCGTCCGCTTGGGTCGATCATCAGAATTTCGGCGATATCCGCTGGTGGCCGCTGGTCCACGGTCGCCGATCGAGGCGGCGGTGTTTCAGCGGAGAAAGAGATCCGGAATCGCCCCAGCGTGCGGCAGCCACCTTGATTCTGCTCAAGGGTCACAAGCAATGTTTGTTGCTGCGATTCGATTCGCAGCGGCTTGTCCATTGCAAACGTTGCCACGTGTGGCTGGTGAAATTCCTGGTGAATCGCCCAAGCCGTGCCGGGTAAACCGTCGATCGCGCCGGCAACGTCGTAGTTCGGTTGTGAATAGTCTGCCCAAGGGTTGGTTAAGCCGATGCGTTCGCCGCGATCGGGCTTCGAGTTGCTTTCTAGCTGCAAGCCAATCTCGTTCAGCACGAAATTCGGACGTTCCGGATGATGCCGCCCAGGTCCTTTTCCCGGAAGACTGCCATGCGTCAACGCTTCCAGCCGCAGCGCCGTGATGTCACTTAGTTTTGTCGAAAGGCGAATCGTGTAAGTGTCTTTGTCGGGCCGCTCGCCGCTGATCAGAATCGAACCGTCCGCAAGGACTTGATGCGACGCGCCGCCCGAGGACTGGAATTCGATGACCGAGGCAACGTGCCACAGGGACGATGCAGCATCGGACGCAGCAATTAATTCGCGTTGTTGCTGCTCCCAAACAGCTTGGCGGGAAACCAGGTCGTCCAGATAACGATCCAGCGCATCGCGGGCGGCTTGGAAATCTTTCTTCAGACGACGCTGCTCGGCCGTCGAGTTGTCGGGCAACGGCACATCGAGCTTGGGGCCGAAGAAATCATAGGTGGTCGCGGTCGTATGTTTGACTTCCCGCGGCGTGTTGTTGAAGTAAGCGAACAGGCGATAGTAGTCCCGCTGGTCGAACGGATCGTACTTGTGATCGTGACACTGGGCACACTGGAGCGTCGTTCCCAGCCAGACGGTGCCGGTTGTGTTGACGCGATCGATGATTTGATTGACGCGGTTTTCTTCCGGGTCGACCCCGGCTTCGACGTTGCAAGTCGTTTGCCGGTGAAAACCGGTCGCGATCTTCTGGTCGGTGGTGGAGCCCTCCAGCAAATCGCCGGCGATTTGCTCGATCGTGAACTGATCGAATGGCATGTCGGCGTTAAGCGCATTAACGACCCAATCGCGATACGGCCAGACTTCGCGGTATTGATCAGCCTGATAGCCGTTGCTGTCGGCATAGCGTGCGGCATCCAGCCATGGAACCGCCCACCGCTCGCCGTAATGTTTGGATGTCAGTAACCGGTCGACGACGGTTTCGTAGGCACTGGGACCGGGTTCGGCCAGAAACGCGTCAATCTCTTCGACGGTTGGTGGCAAACCGATCAGATCAAGATAGACGCGGCGCAGCAAGCGAGCGCGCTCCGCCGGCGGGGAGGGGTTGATACCGGACTGCTCCAGTCTCGCCAAAATGAAATGGTCAATTTCGTTGATCGGCCAGTCGGTATCGGTTGTCGCCGGCGGATGGGGTCGTGCCGGTGCGATGTATGCCCAGTGCTTTTTCGATGTTGATTCGTCGTCGGGCCATGGGGCGCTCCCATCAATCCACCGACCGATGCGTTCGATTAACTCCCCCGATAGCGGTTCGCCATCAGGTGGCATCTGATCGAGATCGTCCAAGCCGGCGACGCGTTGATATAGCAGGCTGCTGTTCCGGTCGCCGGCAACCCACAGCGCACCCGAATCGCCCCCCTCCAGCGCGCTGGTTTTTCGGTCGAGCCGCAGTCCAGCTTCCTGTTCCGAGGGACCGTGGCAGCGATAGCAATGTTGCTGAAGAACGGGCAGGATTTCGTTTTGGAAGTCGACCGTTTGCAGACCGAGTGCCACCGGAGTGAGCGTGACGAAAATCGAAAAAACGATTCCGGCAACGCTAACCATTAACGGTACTCTTGTCATGGGTTCACCGCCAAACCACCGGAGGGGTGATTGGGCAGCTCCGTTAAGCTGATGAATATGGCGCGACGGGTAACATGATAATGCGGTGGCAAACATCGTTCAAACTTGCCTCATCGCGCAACGGCGAATGTCGGTACCTATATTCTGGATTTGTGCGGCATTCGCCGAGTTTTACCGAAGGAGCCGATGTGGCAGTTGACACTGCAATTGAATTTGCGTTTGGAACCGGCAGTAAACTGATAATTGTGCCGTTTGGCAAACGCAGGCACTAGCACCTGTACGCTTTAACGGGTTAACTATCTTTGATGCCCAATACGATCTCGACGGGCACCCACATGTGCCTGGTTTCAGCCCTGGAAATTCGAAAACCGGCCGCCTCCAGTGCGGGTTGGACATAGATCGGCCGGCAATCCATCAGATTTGGGAAATGTTGGTGGGTCCACTCGAATGCCTTGACGACCAATCCAGGCTTGCCACTCTTCGATACAGCCACAACCACTATCCGACCCTCTGGTTTCAATACGCGGAAACATTCGGCCAAGACGTTTGGGATCTCCGGAGTATCGAACAGTTCCAGCGTGAAACTCATGAACAAACCATCGATTGAATCGTCCTCGTAAGGCAATTGTTCTGCGTCGCCGCATCTCAACTCGACGCGGTCGGCTATGCCGCGCTCTTTAGCAAGTTGATTGGCCAGCGACTGCATTGCGACTGAAATGTCAATTCCATATACCTTGCCCGTCGGCCCCACGGAGTCCGCTAGTTCCGCAATGCAATGACCGGTACCGTATCCGATTTCAAGGACGTGTTCGCCCGGTTTTGCGTCAAGCAGGTGCAGTCCCAATTCCCGCATGGGCGCCTCGGAATGCTCCGCCAGCAAGTCGTACACGCGCGCGATCTTGTCGTAAAACGATTTCGTTTGTTCTTTCGTTTGCAGCACACGCAATACGTCCGGTTCGTATTCGTCAACGTCATGCATCTCATTAATTTTGTGACGCGTCACGACAGCACTCTTGTCAAACAGTAATTCCGCAGTCCACCGGTCCAGCCAACAAATAGATTCTCAAAGTACAGCGCGATATTCAACACGCGACTTTCAATATCGTGAATAAATCACGGCCTGGAGTTTTCGGACAGCGAGAAACCGGGTCATAAAAAGATCAGCCGCCTAGGCGAGAATCTCAGTGGCCACGTTACCGTAAACATCGGTGAGGCGAAAATCGCGACCGGCGTATCGGTACGTCAGTTTTAAGTGGTCGATGCCCATCAAATGCAGGATGGTGGCATGCAAATCGTGAATGGTCATGCGGTTTTCGATTGCGTAATAACCAAATTCGTCGGTCCTGCCATAGCGATAACCTCCTTTGACTCCTCCCCCCGCCATCCACATCGTGAATCCTTCGGGGTGATGGTCGCGACCGACAATTTTCGGATCGCCGGCCTGTGCCGTGGGCGTTCGCCCAAATTCGCCGCCCCACAGCACCAGCGTGTCATCGAGCAATCCACGGTGCTTCAAATCCTTGATCAACCCGGTGATCGGTTTGTCGATTTGGGCGACATTGATTTCATGCCCTTGTTTTAAGTGGGAATGCTGATCCCACTGCTCGTTGTTGAACGGCAGGCTGTGGGCGTGGCTGACCTGAATAAATCGCACGCCCCGTTCGGCAAATCGCCGTGCCAGCAAGCACATGCGGCCGAAGTTCTCGGTTTGCGGTTCGTCCATCCCATAGAGGCGGTGGGTCGCGGCAGTTTCATCCGACAAATCCATTGCATTGGGCGCGGCGGATTGCATTCGAAACGCCAGTTCAAACGACTGGATCCGCGCCTCCAACTCCGAATCGAAACCGAGCTGTGAATGCTGCAGCCGATTGATTTGTTGCAGGTAATCCAGCTGTCGCCGCTGTTGGGCTGTCGTGGCAAAATCACTTTTCAAATTTCCAAACGCTGCATTTTTCGCCAGCGTGTTGGGGTAGCCCGGTTCGCCCAGCGGCACACCTTGATGAATCGAAGGCAGGAACGCATTGCCGAAATTATCCACCCCTCCATGCAGGCTGGTGGGACAGATCGTAATGAAGCTGGGCAAATTGTGATTCTCGCTGCCTAATCCATAACTGATCCACGAGCCCATGCTGGGCCGCAACATGGAATCGCTGCCGGTGAACAGTTTCATGCAGGCGCCGCCGTGAGCCACATTGGTGTCGCAAATACTGTGCAACATGCACAACTCATCGGCGACCTGGGGCAGGTGTTGCCAAAGTTTGCTCATCGGCAGGCCGCTTTGACCCACCGGTCGAAATGTCCAGGGGGAGGCCAGCAGGTTTGCCCGCTCGGCGAATTGGACACGCGTTCGTTTGAACGGCGGAGTCTGTCCGTTGCGTTTGGTCAACTCGGGCTTTGGATCAAACAAATCGACATGCGACGGTCCCCCATGCATGAACAAGAAAATAATTCGCTTGGCTCTGGGGCAAAGGTGGGGAACCGGCGCCGAGGCCCCATCGGAATTGGGTCCGTTGCCTGCCAATACCGAGCCAAAGGCGGACGCCGACTGGGGATCGGCAAGCAAACCGCTGAGAGCCAACCCGCCGAAACCGACACACCAGCGGTTTAGCAAATCTCGTCTGGAAATTTGGGTTGGCGAATTCATTTGATGTACAAATACTCGTTTGACATGAACATAAGATGGCAAAAGGCCGGCCAGGAATCTTCGTCCTCACCGACGAAGCGACTGGCGAGTGCCAACTCCTGCCGGCTGGGGTGTCGCCCAAGCACCGCCAGATAAACTCGTTCGATTCGCCGTGTAGTGGTTTTGTAGGGCGAAATTTCGTCACGGTAAAATTCAGTGGCCAGGTCGCGGATCCATGAACTGTTCAGCAAAAACAAGGCTTGGGTCGGAACGGTTGTCGCGTCGCGATCTCCGGCGGGAGCCGCCGGGTTTGGAAAATCGAACAGCGTCAAAAACTTGTACACATTCGTGCGGACGACTGGCAAGTAGATCGAGCGGCGACGGGAGTCCTGATAAAACTGGCGGTTGTTTTCCAAATCTTGCGGCGAGGGATTGGCGGTGGTGACACCGTGGAACGGCGCATCGCCGATTCTCGAATCAAGCCGACCGGAAATTTTCAACAACGAATCCCGGAGGACTTCGGCTTCAATTCGCCGCGGTTGCCAACGCCACAAGTTTCGGTTTTCCGGATCGAGATTTGCTTGCACTTGGGAAAACTGGCTGCTGCTGCGAAATGTTCGCGAGGAGACGATCAGCCGTTGTAAATCCTTAATCGACCAATCGTGCTCAACCAGGTAACGGGCCAGAAAATCCAACAGTTCAGGATGAGTCGGCGTGCCACCAGCCAGGCCGAAATTGTCTGTCGAGTCGACGATGCCTCGTCCAAAGTGCCAGCGCCAGATTCGATTCACGATGACCCGTGCCGTCAAAGGATTTTCCTCAGCGGTAATGGATCGCGCCAGCGCCAGCCGGCCGCTTTGATTTGGCGGATACGCTTCCTGATCGTCGCCGGCGATGATTGTCAAAAAGCGTCGCGGAACGATTGGCCCCGCCGCCAGGTGGTTGCCGCGAATCAAGATGTGGGTGTCGTCGATGGTTCCTTCCGCAACGGCCATCACCTGTCGCTCGGCGAAGTTTTTCAGCTGGTTATTTAATTCGGCGATTTCACCGCGGAGGCGTGCAAGTTGTTCTGTGGCCTGGGCTGAAAAGTACTTCTCATATTTGCCTTCTTCGGACAAAGGCCCACGAGGCGCGGCCAGCTGTTCAACCAATGTGGCCGGTTCTGTCGAATCCAGTTCCGTTTCAGCGTTTAGCAGTAAGTCCGCCCAGCACTGCAATACCTGTATATCAAGTGAATCGCGGCGAGCAATTTCAGCCGGAGACGCTGCCGCGCCATGTTTTGCGCTGGTCGCCGCCGGCCCAACGGCGTGCTCGCCCACCCGGGCAACGATCAGCTGGTCCAGGTGCGACATGTTGGGTTCGACTTCGAATCGCAAGGTGTTTTTGCCTTGGACAAATCGGAATCGACCTTCAACAAACCAGGACTGGGTGTCGGGATACCAGCTGCCGGTGGTCTGCGACATGCTCTGCTGATGCACGACGCGCTGGTTAATGGAAAGTTTTCCGGGCCGCGGATTTGCCGCGGCATAGCGAAATTCAACCTGATAAATGCCTTCAGCCGGCAATTCAAAATCGTACTCGACCCAAGTCTTCCCGCCGCCGCGATCCGAGACAATGCCGATCCCTTTTCCGTAATGGTCGGCGTCAATGGCCGCTTCGCCGCGATCAAACGATTCGGCATCCAACCATACGCCGGGCAAGTCAAAATCCTCGGCGCGACTGATTTCGCCAATCGGCTGGAGACTTGGTCCCCTGATTGTCGGCGACAATCGCTGGGCAAGTTGCTTGTCACGGTTTGCGCGCCGCCAAGCGTTAACTTTGCCGGCGGCCGACATGTAGGCCTGAACATTTTCTGATGCGGCGGCCAGGACTCGTGTGCGTTCGCGCTGGAGGACGTCGCTGACTTGAGATTCCGTGACCGACAAGCTTTCGCGAATCTTGTCTTCCTCAGCCGACGACAACTTGCGGTTTTGTAGATTGGTGCTGCGCAGGATTCCCGACAATGCGTAATAGTCGCTGGTGGGAATTGGATCGAACTTGTGGTCGTGACAGCGGGCGCACCCGATCGTCAGGCCCAGCAGCGCGCGGCCCATCGTATCCAGCTGTTCATCGATGATGTCAGCGCGTTTCTTTTCCTGGTCTTTCTCCGCATCAATCTTGATGCCCAGTGCCAGAAACGTTGTCGCGGTGAGGCGGCGATTCGTCGAATCATAATCGTCCACCGGTGACAACAAGTCGCCGGCCAGCTGTTCCGTAACAAATTGATCAAACGGCGTGTCACGATTGAACGCGTCAATCACGTAATTCCGGTACCGCCAGGCATGTGGATACGGGTGGTTTTCGTCGGCCCCGTTGGAATCGGCATATCGCACGACATCCAACCAGTGCCTGCCCCACCGCTCGCCGTAATGCGGCGAAGCCAACAAGTGTTCGATCAATCGAGCGTAGGCATCGCCCGATGTGTCATTGATAAATCGGTTGACTTCGTCGACGGTCGGCGGCAATCCGATCAGATTCAAATACAATCGTCGTACCAAGGCGTGCCGGTCCGCCGGCGGCGCCGGTTGCTGGCCATGGCGTGTCAGCTGATCAAAAACAAACGCGTCGATCGGATTGGCGTTCCATTCGCCGTCGTGGACGACTGGCGGAGCCAAGACTTGGATGGGACGAAAAGCCCAATGTTGGCGGGCCTGTTCCCAGTCGATTTCTGGTTGCGAGGCTGCCGCGTTGTCTGCAGGGTTGCCATGAAATGATTCCGGCGCCGGCGTGCCGGCATCAATCCACGTTTTGAAATCGGCAATCACACGATCTGGTAATTTGCCGTCGGGTGGCATTTCCAGTTCGTCGTACTGAATGGCCGAGAGCAGCAGACTTTGGGTTTTCTCATCGGCGGAGATGGCCGGTCCCCGATCACCGCCTTTGAAAAGGCCCGCCAGCGAGTCGATTCGCAGATTGGCCTCGACGCGCTTTGCCGCGGGCCCGTGACATTGGTAACAATGCTCTGCCAGGACGGGCCGGATTCTTTTCTCGAAAAACTCGACGCCGTGGGAATCGATATCCTGAGCTTCGGCGCCGCAGCAAAGCAAGCTGCCAACGATGATCGACATGATCAGCCGACAACCGGTGGACGAATGGCGATCAACGTCTTTCGAGAAAATCATTACCACCTGAGGGGCAACCGGGCAACCATTCAACAGCGGATCATTGTAAGCCGAATGGCGTTTTCAAGGCGACCAATGATACCTGGTAATGCGATTTTTCAATAAATACCACATGGCGCTGCTGGGGACGATCGATCGACGGACACGTGATCTCAAGAATGGTCGGTGCGACGATGATCGCGGGCAAATACCAGGGCTCCCGTGGGGCAGGCAGCAACGCACTCGGCAGCGGTCTTGGCAATGCCTTGCTCGATGTGGTGATTAAATGGCACGCACAGTTCCACGTCAAAACCGCGACCCACGAAGGAGAGGCCCAGCGACTCGCCACCCCGGGCGGCAATTTGAATACAAAGTTCGCATTTAATGCACTTGTGCGGCTCGAACTGGATGCCGCCGGGGCGGCGTATCACTTCCACCGGCCGCCGCGGCCCGGCAAATCGCGTCGGGTCGGCACCGTACTGAATGGCTAGACGTTCGAACTTGCAGGATCCGTGGCTGATGCATCCGCATGAAAAGCAGCGATCGGCCTGGTCGGCGGCTTGATTCATTGAATAATCCAAACCTGCCGCGGGCGCATGTCGCGCTGCATGGCCGGAGATTTCCGCCAGCCGATGTGCCTCATCCGTTTGCAGCGCGCCAATGCGACTGGAGAACGGGGATGGCGGCGGCGTTATCGGTTTGCCGGACAGATATTCATCAATCGCCTTGGCGGCTAATTTGCCATCGGCGACACTTCGCACAAACAGACTTTTGGCGCGCAGCGAACTTCCGGCTGCGAACACACCGGCCCGGCTGGTCAGTAACGTATCCTTGTCGATTTGAATACCACGTTTAGTTGACTTGATATTCCAACGGGTCGCCCGGTCTTCGGGCACCTGGCCGCAGGCCAACAGAATGGCTTGGAACTCGGCCTCCAGCTCGTCCAGATCTTCGATGGAGCAATCGGTGCGGAGTTCAGCTCCAACGCGAAGCGTTTGCTCGATTTCGGCGTCCAGTACATGAGGCGGCAGTACATCGGGTTCGGTTTCCGTTCGAAGTCGGCCGCCCGCCTGGGACGTTTGTTCAAAGAGCACACAATGATGCCCTTCCTGTTGAAGATAATAAGCAGCGGACAATCCGGTTGGCCCCGCACCGACGATCGCAACTTTTTTGCCAGTGTCTGGTTTGCACGGCGGGCAGTACGGCTGGCCGCGCATCAGGTCGGTATCGGCCACGAACCGCTTTAATTCGCAAACGGCAACCGCGTCATCGGCCGCTTTTCGCCGGCAACCTTTTTCGCAAGGTTTGGAACAGACCCGCCCCAGCACGGCTGGCAAGGCGATATCTTGCTTGACCGTGGCAATGGCCTGTTCCACCTCGAGCTCGCCGATTTGTTCGAGCATCAACGGGATATCCATGTGTGCCGGACAGGCGAAAAAGCAAGGGGCCAGGCAATCCCCCACGTGATCACTGAACAATAGCTCCAGCGCCGTGCGCCGCACGGTGTGTACTTCGTCGGTCTCGCTGTCGAATTGCATGTCCTGCATGACCTTTGTCGCGCACGAAGGCACCAGTTGGTTTCGCTGCCGATCTTTCACCAGGCAAACCTGACAAGATGTCGACGGTTCGTAGCCCTCGAGATAGCAGAGCGTGGGTATCTCGATGGCCAACTCGGTGGCCGCGTCCAGAATCGTGGTCCCGGCGGGTACATCAATTGTTTTGTCGTCAATGGTTATTGTGGGCATGACATGACCGTGGGGCTTTCGCCCGATGTGATGACGACGGCCGCTTCCGGACACACGCTGCGACACGTATCGCAACGGGTGCATTTGTCGTCTTGAATCTTGTGTTGTTGGTAAGGCGTAAACGGGATCGCATCGACCGGACAATACTGAGCGCACAAGGTGCAACCGATGCAATCGCTGGACACTTCATAACGTATCAGATCCGGGCACTTTCCAGCTGGGCAGTGTCCCTCCAAATGCGCTTCATATTCGGCGCGAAAATGTCTGAGAGTTGACAAGACCGGATTGGGAGCGGTCTTGCCAAGTCCGCAAAGGCTGCCGGCACTGACCATGCCGGAAAGTTGTTCCAATTGCTGGAGGTCTCCCCGGCGGCCCTTGCCGCTACAAATTCGATCCATGATTTCCAGCAATCGCTTGGTACCAATCCGACAAAACGTGCACTTGCCGCACGATTCGTTCTGAGTGAACCGCAGAAAATATCGGGCGATGTCGACCATGCAATCGGTGTCGTCCAGCACGACCATGCCGCCGCTGCCCATGATCGCCCCGACGGCTGCCAGCGCTTCATAATCTACGGGAGTATCGGCCAACTCCGCCGGCACGCATCCACCGGACGGTCCCCCGATCTGAACCGCCTTGAAGCGGCGCCCCGGGGCGACACCCCCGCCGATGTCTTCGACGATTGCCCGCAACGGCACTCCCATCGGCACCTCGATCAATCCGCCGCGGACAACCTTGCCGGCCAGCGCAAATACTTTTGTCCCGCGACTCGTTTCGGTACCCAGCTCGGCAAACGCAGCGGCGCCGTTGCGAAAAATCCACGGCAACACCGAATAGGTCTCGACGTTGTTGATCAACGTCGGCTTTCCCCACAAACCGCTCTCGGCCGGATACGGGGGGCGGACCCGTGGCGTGCCGCGCTGGCCTTCGATCGAGTGGATTAAGGCAGTTTCTTCACCACACACAAAGGCGCCCGCTCCTTGTTTGATGGACAGATCCAGATTAAACGGAGACCCCATAATGGAATCGCCCAAGAAACCGCGCTCGCGACAGCGCCGGAGCGCAATGGAAACCTGGCGAACGGCTGCCGGGTATTCCGCGCGAATGTACAGAAAGCCTTGATGGGCACCGATGGCGCGCGCCGCGATGATCATGCCTTCGATCACACGGTACGGAAATGACTCCAGCAACATGCGGTCCATAAACGCGCCAGGGTCGCCTTCGTCGCCGTTGCAGATGATGTATTTGACGGCAGATGGTTGACCGCGCACCATTTCCCATTTGCGATGGGTCGGAAATCCAGCGCCGCCTCTGCCACGCAAGCCACTTTTTTGAACCTCCTCGATTATCGCCGACGGCTCACTATCGGTCAGGCAAGTCCCCAGGGCTTGAAACCCGCCGCTGTCGATATATTCATCGATGTCCAATCCATTCAGCCGCCCGTAGTGCTCGGTGGCAATGTGCTTTTGCGGACCGAGAAACTTGCAAACATTGCCGCGTTGCATGTCGAGTCGCCGTTGTGGCAGCGGTGATTCCACTTCGTCCGAGTGCCAGCGTTCAATCTGGCGCGACATCCAATAGCCCACGCGACGGGCGATCCCTCGAGGTCGAAAATGCTGCAACACCAGTTCTCGCGCGTGTTCCGGCTGAACCTGGGCGTAAAACGTGGAGGAGCCCTTGGTCGGCACAATCTCCACCAGCGGCGTTTGGTGGCACATCGTCTGGCAACCCACTCTCTTGAGCTTGGCGTCGGCGCCGGTAGTTTCCAGAACATTGGAAAGCGCGGTGTAGACTTTGCCACAACCCTGGGCCACGCAGCACGAGTCCAATCCGATATGGATTTCGCCTGCGCGGCGGCCGCTTGACGATCGGTTAAACGAATCAATGGGTTGTTCCGTTTCCGATTCCCAGGGGAGTGCCGGATTGGACGCCGTCTCCAAAAATTCTTCGAGTGCCGGTGCAATTTTCTGGGCCGTCAGGTTTCCATAAGTCTCCTGATCGATGCGAATCACCGGCGCCAATGTGCAACAGCCGAAGCATGCTGCCTGGACGACGGTAAAGCGGTTGGCGCTGTCGGTGTCCGCGCCGGGTTGCAGGTTGAGAGCTTGATCGACACTCTCTTGAATCACGCCCGACCCGTTGACGTGGCAGGCGGTCCCGTGACAGACACTCAGCAGATGGCGGCCCCGCGGCCGATGCCGAAAACCTTCATAAAACGTCGACACTCCCGTAATCCGCGCGGGCGAGATTTCGGTGATTTCGCAGACCCGGCGCAGCGCTTGTTCGGGCAAATAGCGGTAGTGTTGTTGAATCGCTTGCAGGATCGGTACGACCGAGTCGATTCCACGGCCCATCTGGCTGACGATTCGTTCAACCGGCTCGAAATCAAACTCTTGTTGTGACATTACCGTTCCCACTGCGTTACGGATTGCCGATGCAAAACAGGTGGCTTTCGCCCCGAATGTAAATCCGGCCAGGCTGAAAGGCCGGGCTGGACGAACATCGTTCGCCAATGTCGTTTTCGGCAATTTGTTCAAAACCGGTTTCGTCGGGTCGGATCACCCAGCCACGCCCGTCTTCGCTAATTAAGAAAACATCACTTCCAACGAGGCTCGGCGAAGCCATGAGCATTGCGCCGAGGTCTTCCTCCCACAATGGTTGTTCACCAACCGCGCGGCGGTAACTGACCAATCCGCCGTATGACGGCACCAACAGCAGAAACTCGCCGGTGACCAGCGGACTGCAAATATCGGGCAGGCCGTCGCGGGCCGTCCACATCATATGCGAATGCGTCACATCACCTTGACCGCCGTCCCGAATGGCGGCCACGGCGGCGTGGTCGTTTGCCACATACACCACGCCGTCCGCGTAGACCGGCGAGGGGCCGACGTCGCCCGACAAACATTCCGCTCGCCAAAGTTCACGTCCGTCGTCGGCAGCGTTTGCGATGACCCACGGGTCGGCGGCAGTAATGATCCGAGGCAGATCCTCGAATTCGATAACCAGCGGGGTCGCCCACGAAGCGGGGACCTGCCGGGCGACCTGCCAAACCAATTCGCCCGTGGCGCCGTCGATGGCCAGCAGTCGCGATTTTTGATCGTCGCCGGAACCCTGGTCCAGCTGCACAATCAACAGGTCCCGATAGGTCGCCAACGAAGACGCATGACCATACGGGTTGTCGAGCGGTCCGTATGCGTGAGACCACAATTGGTTGCCGTCAAAGTCGAAGGCGACGAGGTCCCCGTTAGCGAAGATGGCATAAACGCGTTGGCCATCGGTGGCTGGCGTCGACGCGGCAAAACCGGTTGAGGCCTCGACCGAGAGTTCGGCATGGACCTGGCCGCGGTCGGCCACCGGCCTGCTCCAAAGTAGTTGGCCGTTGTCGGCGTCAAGGCAATACACCTCCTGTCGTTCGGGCGACGCACCGGTGAGGAAGATGCGATTGCCCCAGATGATGGGCGAACTGACACCCGGCAGTTCGACGGTCGATTTCCACAAAACTCCTTGGCCCGTGGCAAAATTCCATGTTCGAGGTACATCGTCGAACGTCACGACGGCACGACCTTGGGGACCGCGAAACCGAGGCCAGTTGGCGGCGATTTCTGATTGAGTTGGCAGCGGTGCGGCGGGCCTTGATTCGAGTTCGGGGACATCCACACCAACCTGGCGTGGGCCTGTTGGCGGGCTTTCCATCAAACTGGTCAGCGGCGGTTGGCGGGCGGAAAAATGATAGACGAACACCAGGCCTGTCAGTGCCAGAACCAATCCGACCGCAGCGATCTTGCCGATGCGGTTTTGTCCCGTTTCCAAATCTTGTGTCGAGGCGGCGGGTTTGGGTCCCGGCAAGCGCCGGCGCACGGCGCCCGACCAACGCACCAACAGTAAGGTGACGATCAATCCCCCAGCCAACAAATATCCGCCACGCTGCATAAATATTTGTTGCCGAAAATAGCGATGCCGCAAGCGAACATCCAAATCGCGCAATTGTTGTTGCCGTTGTTGATTGTCCGCGCTTGTCTCCAATTCCTTTTTTAATGCCAGATATTGCGGCTCGTCCAACGGCAGGTTCCGCCATTGCGTGGCGAGTGTAAAAACCAGTCCGGCACCGACAACGGCCGAGAATATACCGGTCACAATCGCCGTCCACACCATCGACTTGTAGCCAGGCACCAATGTCACGACCGTTCCTCCGGGACCATTTCAGACACATCGGAGATCCGCCCCAGGCGCACTTGTTCCACGGGGCAGTACCAAAAACATCGGCCACAGGCCACACAGGCGGATCGATTCGCCTGGAAGTCGTTGCGTTGTCGGCGCAGAGAAAGCTGGACCAGTTTGATGGCGACGACCAATCCCACCCAGGCCCCTAACCAGATGGCCAACGTGCGGGAGCGTTGCTGAATGATGTTGGCGGCCACGTAGGCATCGCGCGGCGCTTGACCAGCACTGCGAAATGCCTCACTGGCATCGGTGGTTTCCGCGGCCAGTCCCAGTTGCTCGGCCGTCAACTGTTCGGCCAAACGCACTTCCGGATTCCATCTCGCCAACGGCTCGCCCAACACACTTCCCAATCCAACGCCACCAGCAACCCACACGGGCACGAGCGCCAAGGCCCAAATGAAGTGCCGCTTTTCTCGACGGCGCTGGTCATGGGACAGCGTGACCGTGGGCGGTTGAATCGCGCCATACGGACAAACATCTTCACATAGCCGACAGTTGATGCATTCATCCGGCGTAATGCGGGCATGCCATTTGGAAAAACGCGAAAGCACACGCAGGATGGCACCATAGGGGCATAGGTATCTGCAATACGGCCGACCGACAAAGACACCGACCAGCAACAGACTGCCGCCAAACAGCAACATCGTCGCGCTGCCACTTAAACGAAACATGGCGACGAACGGGTCGTAACGACAGATGATAAACGCGGTGTTCGTGGCCGCCAAAATCACCGCCGCCCCTAAATAAATGAACGCCAACAAGCCCAACGACTGGTCCAACCATCGTGGAACGCGAACCTTGCGAATCGATACCACTTCCTGGACCGCGCCCAGCGGGCACACCGCCGCGCAAAACGTCCGCCCAAAAAACAAGGTGAACACCAGTGGCAACATAAAGAATACGACGACGACCGTGGGCACCACGTAACTGGGATTGGCCGTGGCCAGCGCGACGTTCTGCGTGGCGCCAATCGGACAAACACATCCCTCGCGAACGAACCCAAAATACGCCAAGCAGCCGATGGTCAGCAGGAACAAATGAATCCGCGATCGCGAAACCAGGGCGAAATAAGTTGCCAAGCAAAGCGCGCCCGCCAATGCGACAATGTCGACCGTCACCCACCAACTTGAACTTGGGGCGGGCATCTGGCTGGTCGGCACCAGGTGTTCGGTGAAATCAGGAGTCGGGATCAATTGGGCACAGGCGCAGCTGGAAAGGAACAATCCCAGCACAGCGAATACGACGGTGGACGCAAGTGTTCTCATAGATCGTAGACCTGCCGAAGTAAGTCACGTGCATCCTGGTGTTTGGGGTGTTTAACTTTGCGCTTCAGCAACGCCAGCGCAGCTGACTTCAACCGGTACGGCTTATCCGCCGGCAGACGATCAAACGCTTGTGTCGGGCAGGACACGGCGATGGCGCATTCATTGCAGTTCAAGCATCGATCGTGATTGACCTGCAAATAGAGTGATCCGTTCATGAGCGCGCATCCCTTGACGCACTTGCCACAACCCACACAGGCTTTGGTTTCAATCGTGTATTCAAAAAACTTCTGGCCCGCTTTCTCTTCGATGAAGGTCCGAATGACTGCCCCGGTAGGACACATCTGATTTTCGGCGGCCGTATTCAGCTCACGATATTCAGGGTCGAAATAGCCCGTGCAGATATCGCAATAGCCACACATGTCAAAAAACTGAACGCATTTCACCGCGGATTCGTCGAGCACGCACTCGGTCGCACAAATTTCGCAAGCGATGCATTTGTTTGGATCGAGTTGCCAAAGCGTTTCTGACGCCGCACCTTGACGGCCGATGAAAAATCCGCCCGCCGCACCGAGCGTAACCAGTCCCGCCACGCGCATGCCGTCATTGATAAACTCGCGGCGGTCATTTTTTTTGAGCAGGTCGTTCATGGCGTAGCCCTCGATTGCTGTACGCGACGATGCCGTGCCGGGGGCAGCTGGCAATGGGCCAGCAACTGGCAGTCGGTGCAGGTCGAAATGTACCGACAGCCGTCCCGATCGCCGGGCGACACGAGTTTCCATGCCAGGAAACCGAGCCCACCCAGGGCCACGTAGCGCGCAGCGCTGTTTAGCATGTTTCGTCGATCGATGGAGTGGCTGGAATCGATCATGATCTTGTTGAAATTCAAGGAATGTTTTTTTGGTTTAGTTCTTCGTCATGTGGCGCAAAAATGCGCACGGTCCTCGTCTGTGGATCCAGCACCAGCACGCGACCACGACTATCCACCGCGACATCAAACACCGTCTCGTCCACGCTCTGTCTTGGATCACTTACCGAATGTTCACTGATGCCCAACTGTTGTGGGCCTGCCACGACGGATTCCAATTGGCCAGTCGTCGTGTAAACCTTGACGCGCGGTATGCCTTTCTCTGATGTAACGAACCGGCCGTCGGCAAACCGCGCTATATGAGACGGATTGCAACAGCCGAAAAAATCGGCGACGGATGATCCGGCCCGGCCCCACGATCCGCCCAAGTCTCCATCGAAGGAATAGGTGGAAATCTGCAGCTTGCCAGGATTGACGCAGTACAGCAGGCCCTCTTCACCGGCCACGATGTCAAAGTACGGGTTGGGGATCACAAAGCCTGGAATCTGTCGCTGCGCATCCGGTTTGCCAATCTGACCGATGACTTCTCCGGTCGCGCTGAGCCTCCAGACCACTCGATTAGCCGCGTCGGCCAAAAAGATTTCGTCATCGGCAACAGCGATCGACGTAGGCACCGCGTTTTCATCTGGCAGTGGCCAGGCAGCCAGCGTTTGATAATCGTCGCTTAGGATTTTAATTCCGTCGGACGTGCCCACATACAATCGCCCCGACTCGGCTTGCTGGGTGCCAACGACAACGCACAGAGGTGAGGAGTCAAAGTTAACGACGCGCGGCGGGTCCCCCGCAGCGGCAAAAATGTGGATTGCGCGGTCACCGGCGACGTAAATCTTATCCTGCGGGCCAGTGGCGATTCCGCGAAGCTGT
>JBFILF010000027.1:0-22128 GCA_041599835.1 Pirellulaceae bacterium | reverse complement strand
GGTCCTTCCCAAAATTCCGACGGCCTCAAGATTTCTTGATTCCATTGCCTCGCGTGGCTATTCATTCACCGTGACGTTGGTCGTGGAATGCCTGTTGATTGTGCTATTGCTGTCTGCTGCATTCCTGATTCAGTCACGAAAACGGGATTTTCTCTAGCGTTTAGCGCCCTGACGATGACTGGAAGGAAGGAAGGAAGGCGGGCAGGCAGGCAGGTCCGGTCAGCAAAATCGGCTGTGGATCTCAGGCAAACCCCCAACAGCAAAACCCTTATCAGCGAAAGGCGGTGAATCATGACTCAAGACTATTTCGCAAAATCGTTGATCGCCATCGGTAATGCCGTCGCTATTCTCGCGGCGGCGACCGCGCTGACGGCCCAGGAGATTCGCGTTGAAAAAACCACTGTGAACGTGGCCAGGAACATCGAACTACAGACAACGATCTATTTACCGAAACAGGAAGACGCCTACCCTGCGGTTCTCATCCGAACGCCTTACGGTTCTCAGAACATGACCTGGGTGGCGGAACATCTCGCACGCCACGGATACGTGGTTGTCGTCCAGGACGTGCGGGGCAAGAACGGATCAAGCGGACAGTTTTTTCCATTCGCCTACGAGAAGGCCGACGGCCTGGCATCCCTCGAATGGCTGGTCGAGCAACCGTTCTGCAACGGTGAAGTGGCCTTGTGGGGAGTCTCCTATTTGGGATTCGCGGCCAACGAAGTTGCATCCACTGGACACCCCTCGGTCAAAACGGTCTTCCTGCTATCCGCGTGGAGCGACCTGGACTCCTTCATCACGCACGGCGGCGCCTTTCACTTGATGGCTCACTTGCCCTGGTTCGTCATGTTTGCCGGAGAACAGAATCCTCCCGCCGAGGCATGGCCACACATCTACCGAACGACACCCATCGCGCAGTTCTTTGGCGGTAACGAACAGGCCATGGAGGAGTTGAAGCCGGAGCCCTACGACTATAAAAAATTCAAGATGCCGATCATGCATGTATGCGGTTGGTACGATTACATTTATCCGAACACTCTGCAAACCTATGAGTCGATTCTGAAGCAGGCACCCGACGCAACAAACCAACGACTGATCATCGGGGTGTGGCCACATAATTTTGCGTTAAATGGCAAGTCGACCGCCGGCGAGGCCGATTTTGGTTCCAACGCGGCCTGGGGCAGCGAAAAAGTAAACGAAATAACCAGGCGTTGGTTCGACTTGCACCTAAAGGGTAAAGACGACGGATTGGGTGCCGAGCCACAGGTCAAACTTTTTGTCATGGGCAGCAATCAGTGGCGCCACTTCGATGCATGGCCACCCAGGGCAGTCAAACTACAACGCTGGTTCGTAGATTGCCGTGACAAGGCAAACAGCAGTGCGGGATCCGGTACGCTATCCACGACGTTGACCGATCGCAAACTGTCGGATCAGTTCGTGTTTGATCCGAATCACCCGGTGCCAACCACCGGTGGTGCCAATTGGCATCCGCCGGAGAAAAACCTGGGCATCTTTGATCAACGCGTTGTGGAACAGAGGCAGGACGTTCTCGTATACACTTCCGCGCCACTATCGCATGCACTAACACTGATCGGCCCCGTTGAAGCCACTGTTTACGCGGCGACCGAAGGCAAGGACACGGACTTCACCGCCAAACTGGTTGAGGTGCGACCCGATGGCTATGCAGCCAATATCGTCGATGGCATTGTCCGCGCCAGCTACTTGTTCGAATTAAAGGACGGGCAACAACTGGAATCCGGCAAGGTTTACAAATACGAAATCGAGCTGGGTGCCACGGCGATTCAATTAAGGCCCGGCAGCCGTTTGAGGTTGGAAATCTCCAGCAGCAACTTTCCGAAATACGACCGAAATCCCAACACTGGTGTAGACCCCATCGAAGCCACGGAGTTTTTGCCGGTGACCCAAACCATCTTTCACAGCGACGATTATCCGACGCATGTGTTGCTTCCGGTTCTGGAGGAGCCCAAAAAATAATTTCAATAGGGCGAACAAAGACTTCTTATCGGCTTGACGATCGCCGGAAATCCGATTGGAAGAGGTCTATTTGCCTTTGCTGAACGGCGAAAGACAAGTGTAAAAACGAAGGGTGTCATGACACTTGCAAGTAGGGTCTTGCAGGGATTTTCCGGGGTCTCGATGCGAGCAAATCGAAGATTCAAAAACTGCCTGAAATCAAGGAGTTTGCCGAAGAAAAGCCCGTCTTCGTTAGAGCAGTCACATCCCCTTATGAGTCCCCCGCTCTAACCAACTGAGCATGTTGTGGCTCGCGCCTGATCGCCGTCTCGATACATCCTTTGGGGTGAGCGACCACCCGATGAGCGCCAAATCGATTCAAACGCTGACGTTCAAGCTACTTGTGTTTTGGCACACGAGGCCTGGTAAATCGATTCGATGGAATCATCCAGCGTCTTGTCAAATTCCTGGTCGGATTGGTGTGCTGACAAGCCTTGCGACAGCGCCCTGGAAAAGCTCGCAACCATTCCCAGATTTCGACTCAAGCGTGCATTCGCCTCGTCGCGGCTGTATCCTCCCGAAAGCGCAACAACGCGAACCATGTTGGGATGCTGAACAAAATCCGCATACAAGTTGTCTTCTTCGGGCAACGTCAGTTTAAACATCACCCATTCGTTCTCGCCCAACTCGTCGAGCCTTTGCATCAGCGCCGTTTTCAACATCGCCTCGGCTTGGGCTTTTTGAGGACTGTTGATATCGACTTCCGGTTCAATAATCGGCACCAGTCCGGCGGCGATGATCTGTTTGGCGAATTCGAACTGTTGATCGACGATTTCGTTGATGCCTTGTTGGTTAGCTGTCTTGATGACCGAACGCATTTTCGTCCCAAAGATGCGGTGATCGTTGGCGCGTTTCAACATCGCATCGAGATCGGGCATGGGCTTCATCAGTTGCACGCCGTCATGTTCTGCGGCCAATCCTTTGTCGACCTTCAAAAATGGCACCACATTTTTGACTTCCCACAGATACTCGGCGGAAGCCTTGCCCTCGATCTCGCGATCCATCGTATTCTCAAAAAGGATTGCTCCGAGGATACGATCACCGGAAAAACTGGGACTGGTGATGATACGCGTCCGCATTTCATGGACGATCGCAAACATTTCGTCGTCATTTGAAAAAGCGGATTCGTCTATGCCGTAAAGCTTTAATGCTTTGGGCGTGCTTCCGCCGCTCTGATCGAGTGCTGCGATAAAACCGTCTTGCGTCTTGAGCTTGTTTAGTTGTTCGTGATTCATGTTCGGTCGTGATAGAAGTGAAAAGGGTTGGTTGTTACTTCCAAACAGGATGGACCAAGGCGTTCCTGATCAAGAAAGTTTAGCGTTGAATCCCGCACGGGGATATTTCAAATTGCAACCGTTGACACGGAGTGTATCAGGAGAACCAAGGCCCGTCGATCAATAACGCCGGTTCAGTTTCGAAAGTGGCCCTTTTGCCGGCCTGGGCAACGGTTTACCGGAGGAGTTGCGATCCTTATAAGTGCCCTGCTCTAACCAACTGAACTCCCGGGTTGCCGACGGACAAGGCAATCACAGTGCAAACACCCCAAAAACAAATCTACAGGGTCGGAATCGGATCCGGTTACTTGCCACGCCGCCGCCCATGAAACATAAGCTGTTTCAGACAAGTAATTTAGTTCATGTCAATTTTTTTGTCGAACGGTCCATCACGCTCAACTGCGTGTCAAGACATCCTTGTTGGCCAAACCAGGGAACGATTGGCATCGGGCTGACGAACTTAGCCGTCTTTCCCGATTTGATCGGGCACGACGCCAGGTGAGCCAATAATTCTGGCGACCACGACGCTTGAACCTGGTAGTCGAATTCACCACCATACCTGAACCGGCCGACGCGGCGTTGTTGGGTATCGTCGGTATTTCAGGTTTGGCAGTTTTTCGCCAACGGCGCAACGGCAGCAAGGGGAGGCCTTGATTCGGGTCTGCGCAGCGCAAAACAAGGGTAAAGCGACGCGGGCGTTGCGGGTATCGCATCGGTTACATTCGGACAGCGACGCGTAGAGACCGGTTTGCTACGGCGTAATCGAACGCGGCTTTTGTTTGAGTCAACCCAAACGTCTTGGACACCAGATGCTCAAACGGGAATCGGTCTTTGGTAGATTCGAGAAAACGAATGGCCTGATCCAAGTCGCCCGCCAAATAATTGTGTACTCCGCGAATCGTGAGCATCCGTCGAACGATGCGTTCGGGCAAAAACGAAATCCCGTCCGATGGAAAGACGGACCCGGCCAGCATCACGCAACCCCCGACGCGAACCAGGTCAAGGCAGGTTTGGACCGCATCATTTGCACCGGCAAAGTCCAAGGTGATATCGGCCCCGCGGCCGTCGGTCAATGACTTAAGTATTGAATGAACTTGATCGCGATTCGTCGAATTGAGACCGTGCGTCGCACCGAAGTCGCGGGACAAATCGATTCGTTCCGGGATTGGATCCACCACGACAATTTCGCGCGCGCCTGATACGCTCAATTGGGCCGCGGCCGTCAGGCCCAACGTTCCCGCACCGACAATTAACGCGACAGATCCTTTCACCGAATGAGTCTCATTCAGCAATCGCATGGCTGCCGACACGGTGGCCGTTGCGCAGTTGGCTGGGCAGGCAACTTCGTCTGGCAGCGAATCGGGAATCGAAAAGACGGGTGTGCCCGGAACGAGAACACAATAATTGGAAAGCCCGCCGGTGGGTTTCCCGGTCCAGCTTTCGTGACCGTACTTGAATAGCGACTGGCATTTCTGGGTCAGGCCGTTACGGCAGAAGAAACACTGTCCGCATCCAACCGCCATGGCCCAGGTGACTCGTTGTCCAACGCAAAGCGGTCTGCCATGAAAGTCAGCCGGCGTCACTTCGTCGCCCCAGCCCACGACGGCCCCGATCATTTCATGACCAAGAACACAATTTGGCGGCGCATCGCGACGCCCGAGAAAGGTGTGCAGGTCGCTTCCACAAATCGTGCAACGGGTCACGCGTACTACGATTTCGCCGCGTTGGGGAACCGGTTCGGCAAACAGCCGCCGAGAAAACGATCGAGTTGCCGAATCAAACTCAATGGCCAGTCCGTTCAAACTCAGTTCCCCACCTCGAGTGACAAAGTACTTTCAGGTGAAAACCTGGCACGATGAGATCGGCCCAATTATGCATGTTTCCTGATTTGTGCATCGTTGACCCTGACGCGACATGTTTTCACAATTGGAGACCTGTGTCTAGCGACCTGTACCACGCAGCAACGAGCCATCTGATCCTGAATGAACGTTGGCAATGAACGAAAGTTGGGTTAGCAAAAGACTTGCAGCTGCTGGGCCAACTTCGTTCTCGGCTTACTGCATCGTGGCGGCATTTGGAACGTACTTTTGCATGTACGCTTTCCGCAAGCCGTTCACCGCTGCCACCTATGACGGGACCGAGTGGCTTGGAATTGGGTTCAAGACAATCCTCATCGCTTCCCAGGTTGCCGGTTATACGCTTTCGAAGTTTATCGGCATCAAAGTGGTATCGGAAATGCCAGCCCGCTATCGGGCCGTCACCATACTCATTCTGATCGGAATTGCGGAAGTCGCATTGTTGTTGTTCGCGCTGACTCCCCTGCCATGGAATTTCATCTGGCTGTTTGTCAACGGATTGCCGCTTGGCATGGTGTTTGGATTGGTGCTCGGATTCCTCGAAGGCCGCAAAGTCACCGAAGCGTTGGCGGCGGGGTTGTGCGCTAGCTTTATTGTATCCTCCGGTTTCGTCAAATCGGTCGGGCGCAGCCTGATTCAGGTGTACGGAGTCGACCAGTACTGGATGCCGTTCCTGACTGGTCTGATCTTTGTGGTTCCGCTGTTGGTGTTCGTGGGGCTGTTGTCGCAAATCCCCCGTCCGTCAGCCGAGGATGAATCGCTCCGTACCGCCAGGTCTCCCATGAACAAGCATGATCGCCGGGCTTTTTTCCGGCGGCACGCGGTGGGTTTGACAGGCTTGATCGTGATTTACGTGCTGTTGACTATTGTGCGCAGCATCCGCGATGACTTTGCCGTCGAAGTTTGGCAGGAAATGGGCGTGGACGACGAACCAGACGTGTTTGCTCGCTCGGAATTCGGGGTCATGATCGGTGTCGTTGTGATCAACGGCTTGGCGATTCTGATCCGCAACAATCGAGTGGCATTCTTGTCGACCATCGGACTGCTGGCTGTCGGTTTCGCCATAGTGCTCGGCTCCGTGATTGGACAGCGTTCAGGAAGTCTTTCGCCGATGGCGTTTATGGTGCTGCTGGGACTGGGAATGTACATCCCCTACGTTGCTTTTCACACTACCGTGTTTGAACGGATGATTGCCGCGTTTCGCGAAATCGGAACGATCGGTTATCTGATGTACCTGGCCGATGCAGTGGGCTATCTTGGTTACGTGTCAGTGATGATCTTTCGCAACGTGTCGTCAGGACAAATGAACTTTTTGGGTCTGTTAACCTGGACGTCCTGGTCGGTAGCCGTCGTTTCGACGAGCCTCACCGTATTGCTGGGAATCTACTTTTATCGAAGGATCCCAGCCGATCCAGTTGCTGGAGTGCAACGCGATTGAAACCTTCGAAAAACCAAGCCGACTTGCTGATTGTCGGAGGCGGAGTCCTCGGTGCCTTTCACGCGTACCATGCGATCGGGCGCGGGCTAAAGGTGATTTTGCTTGAGCGGCACCGCGCGCCGCGTGGTGCGACGGTTCGCAACTTCGGGCAAGTTGTACCGTCGGGAATGGACCGGCACTGGCAAACGTTCGGACGCGAAAGTCTGGCGACCTACAAATCAATCCAGTCGCGATTTGACATCTCGATTCGGCAACAGGGCAGCATTTACATTGCTTCGGACGACGAAGAACTCACACTGATCGAAGAACTACGGTCCATTAATGCGGAAAACGATTACCCGTCTGAACTCTGGACCGTTCGTCAGTGCCGAGACCGATATCCCCAGCTGCGAACTGATTATTGTCGAGGCGGGCTGTTTTTTCCCGAAGAAGTTTCCGTGAATCCGCGTGTCATGATTCACCGCCTGCATGACTTTCTCGCAGAACAATCTAATTACCAAAGCCGGTTCCGGTGCTGCGTTGGTGAAATTGCGGCCAGCAGTCAGGGGCAAGTCACGGCATCGACGACCGACGGAGATTGTTTCACTGCCGACAAAGCGATCGTTTGTTGCGGTTGCGAATTCCACGCGCTGTTTCCAGAGTCGTTTCGAGCAAGCGATCTGGAAGCGGTTAAGCTCCAGATGCTGCGGATCAGGCCACAACGTTCGGTCACCATGCCCGGCAACGTCCTGACGGGACTCACGATTCGTCGTTACGAAAGCTTTGCGGAGTGCCCGTCATGGCAACACATCAAATCACACGAGCCCCCTGACAGTTTCTGGAAGCAGTGGGGAGTCCATATCCTGTTCAAGCAGGAATCTGACGGCGGAATTATTCTCGGCGATTCTCATCAATACGTTCCAGCATCCCGAATTGACCAGCTTGATTTCGACCTGCAAACCGATATCAATAACTACTTTGTCAGCGAGGGACGCAGGATCTTTGACCTTCCCAACTGGGATATCGAAAAATCATGGTTCGGTATTTATTGCCAGACCAGCCACCCGTCCGGCATCTTTACAAAAAACATTGGCAAGAACATTCACATTGTTACCGGAATCGGGGGTAAAGGCCTGACCGGCAGTGCCGGATTTGCAAATTACTTTCTCGGAGAAATCTACAATGATTGACCTCGTCGTATTCGACATGGCGGGCACCACGGTTGATGAAGGCAATGTCGTTTACAAGACTGTTCGTGCGGCCATCAACGGATTCGGCTACGACGTCACTCAGGAACAAGTCCAGGCGGCAGGTGCCGGCAAGGAAAAATCACAGGCGATCCGTGACGTGCTGGCTCTGGACGGCAACGTGCACAGCGAAAAAGAAGTTGCCGCCATATTTGACGACTTTCGAAAACGATTGGAACAGGCCTATCGCGAGTTGGACGTTCGTGAACAGGACGGCGCATCGGAAGTGTTCGCCACATTACGCCTACGAGGCATCAAAGTCGTGCTTAACACCGGCTATGACCGAGCCACAGCCCAAGCGCTTATCAACAAAATCGGCTGGAAAATCGGTAACGACTTTGACGCACTGATCACCGCCAGCGACGTCGCAAACGGTCGCCCGGCTCCCGACATGATTCGCAAAGCCATGGAGCTGACAGGGGTCGCTTCACCGGGGGCAGTGGCCAAAGTTGGCGATTCTCAAATCGACATCGAAGAGGGCAAAAATGCCGAGTGCGGCCTAACCATCGGCATCACCACCGGGGCCCAAACGGCATCCCAATTGCAGCGGTCGCTGCCGACGGAAATCATTAATCATTTGAGCGAAATATTGAAGTACGTAGGCGTGGAACGTCGACAAGCTCCATCAACGTGATTTGAGGGTTGCGGCAGGACACGGATGCGCGTTGACCGCACGACGAGCATTGTCAACAACGAATTCGACCAGCTCCTCGGATTGAAACCAACCAGACCACATGTTGTGACCTTGGCCCTCGACCACCTCCAACGTCATGGTGCCCCCAAGTTCCACGTATCGTTCAGCCAGCATTGCCGAATTTTCCTTCAATGGAACTACTTTGTCTTCGTCACCATGGATGTGAAATATCGGGACGTTGGCCTTGGCGAGCAAGCCAAGTCGATCAATCGGGTTGTAATTTTTCAGATCAGATTTGAGTTGGTCAGCGGTTAACCCATAAGCAGCGCAGGCGCGAACGATACCGGGATAGCTGGCAATATTGCAGACCGGATAGATCCCGGCGATGCCTGCGATCGACTGAGGATTTTCGACTGCCCAACTGTAAAGCATCAGTCCACCACGACTGCGGGCCAGCAGGCACGGTTTGTTGCTGAATTTGCGGGTAAGGACCAGGTAATTGTAAAAGTCGCTATAGATTTCACGGCCTTGTGGGCTGCCGTAGGACTCGCCGACGTCGATTCCGGCGATTGCGATTCCGGCGTCAAGAAATCGTTGAAACATCCAAACTTCGGCTTTGCCTGGTAGCCCGCGCAGCGTCGGCGCGTACCACACCCACGGTGTGTCAGCTTTGGCGCCGGAAGGCAAGATTGCGAATGCCTCGCAGCCATTGAACTTGAATGCCTCACCCGTTAGCGGAAGCGATTTATTACCTTTGCTAATTCTGGGCACTGCGTCGGACGTATTCTGTGGATTGTCCAGTGACAATTCCTGAATCCAGACATTGCGGAATCCAACCTGATTATGATGTCCTTGGAATTTGATCGGGCGTGCCGTGGGCTCTTCCCGCTTGCCTGCTCCCGTCTTTCGCGGTAGAGCGTAATCGTCGTGAATCAGCTCTCCGTTTTGGTACACGGTGATGCGGGCATTTTCGACTTTCTTTTGTCCGTCGAACCGAGCCGCCCGAAAGGCGATGTCGAAGCTCTGCCATTGCCCCGCCGGTTTGCCGACCAGTTTGTCGGGCTTTTTCATGCCATAAATACTGCCACAATCGTTGGTCTTGTATTCCGCCTGGGGAACGCCATAGGAATTGAGAATTTGCAGCTCATACCTTTGCTGGATATAGACTCCAGAGTTGCCATTTTTTTCGCGTGGAACGTCCCCAGCATCGTTGACGTTAAATTCAACATGCATGCGGAAGTCCTGGTACGCACCGGGAGTGATTACGCTGTCCCATTTGGGCGATGCCGTTAGCACGCCGTCATTAAAGGTCCAACGAGATTCGTTTCCCTTTTCCGGAATCAGCTGTGAGCCGGATTCACCCACCAGTTGAACTGCGTCTGCCGGTCGTTTGAAATCTATAATCCCGCTGGTGGTGCCTTCACGTGGTTTGGCAATAGGTGTGGGAATCTCGTTCAACGTGTAATAGGCACTTGCATGCAGTAGTTTTTCATTGTCTGAAGATCTGATCCGCGGCAAATGGAAATCATGCACGTGCCCCTGGACCCGACGGTCCACCACCAGTTCGACCGACATTCCATCCGCAGAAACAGTCGCACTGGTTACATTCGGTGTGGTCTGGTCGACTTCGGGGCTTCCATAACCTTGTTGATAAATGTGTGTAAATGTCTTTAGCTGGTAGACATCGGGGTTGGAGGCAAGCTGGCGATCGACCGGTTTGGTAAACGAAATGTCAAAACCGGTCGGCGTTGCTTTGATCTCTTTGATTTCGAATGGCACGAGTCCGGTCCAATCCAGTCGCTGGACCGCATAGGCCTTGGATCCGCGTACCGGCCATCCACGATTCGTGCCACCGGCGACCAGGCTGCCATTGGGAGTAAACTGGACCGCCAACAAACCGGTATCGAATCCTTCGCGGAATGGATAACAGGCGCCTTGCCAGACCCCGTTGACTTGCTCCGTCGTAACGCGCATCACCACGCCGAGGCTAAAGTCACCAATGAAGATCTGGTTTTCGAATGGCCCGAACTTGCCACCCGTTCGATCCACCATGAACCCCGATATGGAGCGCCCCATCCTTTTGTAGGGAAAAACGACGGCGTAAGGAACCAATTCCTTGACGCGCTTTCGTTCGATTTCAAGTCGCGAAGGAGTGTTGGGCACGACCGGTGCCGGGCCCAGTTCAGGCGCAAGGTCATACCACTTGAAACTTATCGGATGGCCCATAAAACCACCGGGCTTCAGTACTTTCAATGAACACGATCCATTCCACGGCCCCTGGCTTTCGGCGTAAAACATTACACCATGCTCATTGGGGCCGATGCCGCAAGGACTGCGGATCCCGCTGCATACCGGAATGGCCTTACCTTCCGGCGTGATTTTCATACACCAGCCACGAAAGGGAGCATCAGAGTGGTAAGACTTTGACAAGCAAAGCGCAACCCAGATATTTCCGTCCTGGTCCGGTTTGGAGCCAAAAGCAAATTCGTGGTAATGGCGAAATCCCCACGCATCGCTTAGCGTGTCAAAGCGATCGGCACGACCGTCGCCGTCAACATCAGTGATCCGCGTGACTTCGGTTTGCTGTGTCACGTAGAACGAGCCATCACGGAAAGCCATTCCGAAGATTTCGTCCAAACCACTGGCATAGGTTTTGAATGTTGGTTCCGGATGTTCGTCGAAAGCACCCTCAACCAGGAAAATATCCCCGCGCCGCGTGGCAATGGCCAGCTGCTTTTGATCGGGCATGACTTCGAAACTGCCTGCCTCTATCGCCAGTTCCTTGGGAAGCGGAATGTCCACAAGCTGGTAATATTTGGCTTCGTCCTCACCGGTACCCCAATACTCTCCCAGTGGTTCTTGCTGTGGTACCACGGCAAGCATTGTCAACAGAACAAGATTCCACGAGGCTATCATTCGAATTCTTCAGGGTTGGACAGGTTGTTTATCGGTCACCGATGCAACTGAAAGGCGGACAAGACCCCGGCGTCTTGATCCGACAATCAACTACCGCCACAAATACTCAATCACCAATTTCTGTTTGTTGTCAACTGCCAGTCCGAGCGGAATTTCCAGTCGCTTGCCGTCATCAGCGTCGACGACGCGAGCGACGTGGTCAGAGGCCAAGCGGATTTTCAATTGATCGCCAACGGAAAACGTGCCATCGCCTTCGACGGTAATTACTGGGGCGGACGCGATTCGAAACCTCAAATTGTCGCGTGGTTGGTTTGTCCACATCAACACGCTGCGCCGCAAATGAATCTTCTCCGTGGCATCGTCGATCACTTCCGAAAAGAACTCTTCAACTTCAATGGGATCGAATCGGTATCGAAAAGTCGGTCTTCGGGATTTGTCCAGGAAATAGCCTAGAAACTGGTGTTTGGGTGGTCGGCCGTCATCGACAATCCATGAACTATGTTTGTTATCCAGGTCAGGTCCATTGGCAAAGCTGAACATCTTGCCCATAGCGCGAACGTTTCCGGATCCCTGGCCAGTCCACACGCCGGCCGGATCAACAAATTTGCCTCGCCAAACTGCGCCTAGTCTCATTTGCTCGGCGTCGTAGGCGAGGTTCACGCCGCCAGGATAGCCAACACCGATTCCACGTTTGCCAATACCCGGGTAACTGCGCCGCAACATTTTGGCTTCGGTGGTAACTGCGATTTCCAGCGGTTGGCGGACGACTCCGCTTGGAGTACCGGCCAGGCGCCCGTCGATTAAATATTGCCAGAGAGCTTCGATTTGATCCTCGGGCCTTCCCTCGATATCCTTGCGGATCGCCTGGCCTCCTGGCCAAAACGATGGCATCACCGTGTTGGGGCTGAGTTTTTGGGGAGCCAGCATGTATTGGTAAAACCATTCTTTTTTCAATCGCTCGGTCATTTCTGTCAGATCGACCGCCGGCATTGTGTCGGAGAGTTTGTATTTGTAGGTATGGCAGGCCACGCAATTAAGCCCTTTGTTTCCGGCTAACTGCAGCCCTTTTTTGCGTATCTCCTTTTGGTCTTTGAATTCGGCGAATTTCGTTTCCGCAAGTCGATCGCTGGTCTGAAACAACTCCACCAGATGTTTTACATTTTCTTCACCGTATTGAGGCATTCGCGTTTTCATGTACGGGCGAATTGTCCTGCCGTTTACCAGCACGTCTCGCATCCATTTCGGTTTCAACTTGGCGCCAACACCCGTTAGTGTTGGCGGAATTCGTCCCTGATCGCCAAGATTCATGTTTGTTGTCTGAAAGTGAACGTTACGGTGTGCGATAACCCCGCCCAAATCGCCTCGGTCGTGGCAGGCAATGCAATTAAAAGATGTGAGCGTCACTTCGATTTGCTGCTCGTCGGTCAACTCCATGGGGTGTCGCGCAAGCGCTGCTCGTATCGACTCCACCTCACTTTCGCGTAGATCAAATTTAGGCCAGTTGCCGTTCTTGCCAGACAAACAGCCCTGTGCCGGATTCAGGTTTTCCAGCGGTAACTGGCTAGCCGTTTTTGGAATATCCCCCGTTTGGTCTGTATGGCAACTGGCGCAGTTGTATTTGGAAAACAACGATTCCCCTTGCCTGGCCAACTGCAAATCGGATTTCCACTTATTGGTAAAACCTGTGGTCGATTGAAGCAGGAAATTCGAAATGTCAGTCGCTTCACGATGGGTTAATTGCATGTTGGGCATGTGCCCGGACGGCCGCACGACGAGTGGGTCTTCCAAAATTGTGACCAGCCCGCTGACGTTGTATTTGGGAACAAGATTGCCCAGCGGAAAAGAATCGTCCATGGTTTGTTCCGAAGCGTCCTCATTTCGCGGCGAGTGGCAGGCGACACAGCCAACCGCATGAAACAGCTCGTATCCTCGCCGCACCGAGTCGACGTCGATCGGCTGCGTCTGGAATGCATTGTTTGCGTTGGAAACAAGAAAATGCGTGATGGCTTCGGCGGTATTGGTGCGGGTCGCTTCGTCCAAGTGCCCGAGCATTTCCGGCATCGTTGTTCCCGGCTTGACCGTATGCGGATTGGCAATGAATTCTTTCAAGAACTCAGGATTCAGCCATTTTGCTGACCACTTCAATTGGGGTGCCTTTTTTGCGGTGACGAGCGTTTGAATTGAATCGGATTTATGACAAGCGACGCAATTCATCTGCTGGATCAACACCAATCCGTTCAACTCAGGACTGAGCTCACGGCGAACCGCGGTTTGGGATGCGGCGGTATCGGTATCTGGACCCCGTTCCTTGATATCAATGACGTATCGCAGGAGGTCAAGAAACTGCTGGCGATTTTTTAATTCATCGGCAAGGTTTTCAGGCATGCTCGATTTATTACCGGGCCGGATCTCGTCCAGGTCCTCACGGCGAATGGTAATTAATTGGTCGACGTCCTGAATGTCGCGAATCACAAGGTTTTGAACGTTTTCGGCGACGATGATCCCGCTGACGAGTCGACCGTCCACGTCCACAGCGACAAACGTCTCGAAGCCTTGCTTGATCGTTTTCGAGGGCTGCAGAATCGACTCGACGATGAACTCGTCGGTTACTTCCCGATCCATTCGGCTGAGATCAGGACCGATTCGATCCCTTTCCGCCGCCGATCGATGACATTTTGCGCAGTTGATATTGCCTTGATGAAACAGAATCGCGCCGCGAACAATATCCCCATCGAGACGCGCCTGCTGGACCAGCTTATTGGGATCTTCGGCAACCAACTTATCGGTCAGTGTTTGGGCTGCTGCGCCATGGACAAGCAACGTCGCGGTCAAAATAAAAATCGCGTGCGAACGAAGGCTCATCGAACTTCCATCTCAATGTTACGGGTAGTCTGCGATGCAGTGCGAATTAGTATAATCGAGAGCTACCTCGGCAGGTGTCATGACACTTGTTAATAACGCTTTTGGAATTGTCCGGTACGGTGAATGAAGACAGGCACCGTGGACTTTTGCGAGTGGGACGATCGCGATGAGCGATGACGGAGTAAACACCGGCGATTACGCGCGGCCCATCTTCGGGGTTTCCGATCTGGCCGCCAGTCTCCGCTATTACCAGGAACGATTGGGGTTCACGCTCCAATGGGTTTACGGTGGGCCGCAACATGGTATGGGCGAAAAAGACATTGAGGAATGGAAAGAAATCGACAGCGGTATCCCGGACAGGCCCGTGATTGCCGAGGTCAAACGGAACGGTATCGAAATCATTCTTGACCAGTCCAGCAGTCATCCCCGGGCCATGCCGCCTTCGGTGATTTGCGTGGAACTTCACGATTACTCCAGCCTGGGAAAACTGCATGAACAATGGGCGGCCGCGGGGGCCCGAATCAAGAAAGCTCCCTTCGAAGTTGGTTGGGCTGAAGAAACGTTGCAGTTGGAAGTGGAAGACTTGGACGGAAACTTTTTGATTTTTTGGGGCAACCTGGGTTAAACCACGAGAAGGGCTCTTCGCTCATCTCCCTGGTCGGGCGGCGAATCAACGCCGACGCGCAACCGCCTAAAATCGCAAACTGACCATGGCCATTGCAATGGCCTTTTGTATTTCCTATTCGTCGTACTCATTCGCTCAAGAAGAGGTCTCCAATCCGAGCAGCGGCCAAACTGCGAATACCGGCACCAAGAAAATAAAGTTGATCAAGAAATCGCAGAAGGGATCGTCCGTTGATCAACAAGCTGAAGAAGAGCGTGTGAATTTGTCCAGTGAAACGGGCAAACAAGTCAAAGCTGGCGCGCTGACAGGTGCTGGAGCAGCAGTGGGAGCAATGGCTGGGGCGGGAATTGGAGCGGCACTGGACAAACCGGATGAAACAAAGGATTCCTCCAAGAAAAAGAAAAAGACAAAGAAACGCAAAATCAAAACGTCGGCTAAAAAGCCAGCCAAGAAGTCCAAACTGGCCAAACCTAGCTCAAACGAAAAACTGCTGAAACAAATCACCGGCGATTCGAAACCGTATTCGGGTCTCAAGGACTCCAACCTTTACGGATCCGAAATCGGCAGCCACTCGAGTCGGTAATGGCGTGATCGACACGGCTGCCGACGTTCAGAACGTGACGAAGGGAATCAGCAATTCCATCGACCATGGTTTTGACAAGTTGCAGCAAAGTAAATTCGGTCAGAGCAAGTTGGGGGGCGCGGTGACCGACGGTGCCCAAAGGATGTGGGATGGTTCACCACACAAACAGTTGATGACCGATGCCAAAGGAACCGTTCAGCAGGCCGGCGAGAATATCAAGAACGATTTCGCCAAAGCCAAGGACCAGGCGCAACAAATTTCCGACGCGGCCAAGTCCAAGGTTGACAGGGTCAAAGCCGGCGCCAAAACCAAAATTGGCGAAGCTAAGAACAAGGCCAAAAAAGCCCAGGAAAAGGTCTCCGGTTTCGTGGGCGGACTTTTTAAGAAGAAATAAGTCGAACACGTTTTGGAAGTCCTTGTAGTGCCTCAACAATGTGTTGCCACGCTAAGAAACGATCAGCCGCAGGGCGCTAGCCCACGGTTTTTTCACCTAAACCGGACGCTAGCGCGTTCCGGCTGATAACAACACAAAAATAGGGCACTACCGAAGTCCTTGATCTGTCGCCGCAGCGATCATCGCTGCGGCGCTCTTGTGATTGAGGTTAACGGTAAGCGTAGACAGAGATTTGGCCAATTTGATCCAGTCCAAGTTGGCAGTTAAATTGGTGGCATTCATATGATGCGAATCTGCGATAAACAGTCGCCGGGCATAAACGATTTTCACGCGCTGCGGGCAGATAATTTGTCGGAATCCTCCAACAGTCGACTCAGCCGAATCGAAACACTGTGGAGCGTCGTACGACAGGCGCACGACGCGGAGGATTCCCTGGCCGTGTCGGCCCAGCAACAGTTGTTGGAAATCTATGGCGGGGCAGTCAAACGATATCTACTGGCGTCGCTGCGGGACGCCGATCTGGCCGATGAGTTGTTTCAGGAGTTTGCCTTAAAATTTGTGAACGGTGATTTTCGAAACGTCGACCCGGCCAAAGGCAAGTTCAGGTATTTCGTCAAGACGGTTGTCTACAACCTGATGAATCTGCACCACCGGAGAAAGGCCGTTCGCAAGGAACAGCCGCTCGTCGATGATCAGGTGAAAGATAGTGGGCAGGACACCGGCACGCACCGGGAAGATCTCCTGTTCCTGGCCAGTTGGCGCGATGATCTGCTGGAGCAAACCTGGCAAGCCATGGCGGAACACGAAGCGAAAACCGGCGTCCCCTACAACTCGGTACTCCGGCTGCGCGTTTCCGATCCGACGCTTTCCTCTGAGGAGTTTGCCAATCGTCTGACCGCCGAACTTGGAAAATCCGTGTCCTCCGGCACGGCACGCGTAAACTTGCACCGGGCTCGCGAAAAATTCGCCAATTTGTTGATCGGAGTGATATCCGGTTCGTTGGAATACCCTTCCCGGGAAACGGTCGAGGCCGAACTGATTGATCTGGGATTAATTGATTATTGTCGTGACGCGCTGGATTCGTACCAAGCGTGATGGCCGTCGCCGCGTGGATGACGCGGACTGTGAATTAAAAAAATTACTAGGGCAAACTGTAACCGTCGATTGCCAGCGCATTATGGAATCGGACATGATAGTCGATGGTGCAGCGCCTCCCCATTGCGATAAGGGCAATTCAGGGATAACAGATGTCGGGAACCGATAAAAAACAGCCAGCCGTCCAGACGTCCATTGAGGACCTGTGCGCCGAATTTCAGTCGTGTTGGCAGTCGTCTCACGATTCGGTAGAAGCCTTCCTGGATGGCCGCGACGTCCGTGATCTCGACGAGGACCGGCTGATTGCGCGGCTGGTGAAATGTGAAATCGAGTTGCATCGTCAAGCAGGTGAATTCGTCGATGGCGATGACTACCGCCGGCGGTTTCCGGGCCTTTCGGGGGAGATCCTGGAGAATCTAATGGTGATGCCGTCGTTGCCCGCTTCGCCGCCCAAATCCGGCAGGCCCCCGCTGTTGCCGCGCCGGTACAAAGTGTTGGAGCAGATTGGCCAAGGCGGCATTGGCTCGGTGTGGCGGGTGGAAGACCGCGTCATGAGGCGGCCACTGGCGGCCAAGGTGTTGTTGGACAAATTCAAAAACAATGTGGCGGCCAATGCCCGACTGCAACGCGAGGCACTGTTGGCCGGGTCCCTCCAACATCCCGGCATCCCACCCGTGTTTGAGCGGGGTGACCTGCTCACCGGCTCCAAATTTTTCACCATGAAACTGGTTGAGGGGCAGACGCTGGATGAGCTATTGCGGCGACGCAAGGCGGCCGGGGATAGTCGGCCTTATTTTCTGGGCGTGTTCCGACAGATTGCCGACGCGGTCGGTTTCGCGCATTCCAAAGGCGTCGTTCACCGTGATCTGAAGCCGCAAAATGTGATGGTCGGAGAATTCGGCGAGGTTCAGATCATGGACTGGGGCATGGCCAAACGACTCGCCGAACCGTCGGACGCGCGTCTCGCCAATCCGAACCGGGGAAGCGAAAACTTCATTCCCAGTCCTGTGACGAAGCCAGCACAGCATCCGATCGAAACTAACTCAATGTCAATCGACAGTTCCATTGGCATCCTGCGCCGCGATGGTGGGCTGACTTTGCAAGGCGACATCTTCGGCACTCCTTCCTATATGTCGCCGGAGCAGGCCCAGGGTAATCTGGAACAACTGAGCGAGAGGTCCGATGTTTTTTCGCTCGGAGCCATGCTATTCGAAATATTGACCGGTCGCCGCTTGTACCAGGAATTCGACACCGACGTAGTCATCACCGCTGCCGCGCATTGCGACACAAGCAGTTCCCTGAAGTATCTGGAAAGCTGCGATGCTGACGACGAACTGGTCGCGCTGTGCGCGTCGTGTTTGGAGTGCGACTCGAATAAGCGACCTGCCAACGGATTGCAGGTTGCGGTGGCGCTCTCTGATTATCTGAGTGGCGTGGAACAGCGACTGAAGAAAGCCGAGCTGGAAACGGCAGCATCCGCCGCGCGCGTGGCTGAATCACGGAAACGAATGCGAACCACCATTGTATTGGTCGCTGTGGCTGCCCTGGTCGCGATAGCCGGATTGACCGGAATCACCTGGAAGTGGCGCGAGGCCAACCGCAATTTCAGGGAATCTCAAAAACAAAGTGCCGCGCGGGATGTGTATTTTTCAAAATCACTCGACGCCGTCGATCAAATGCTCACCCGCGTCGGATCGGAAATGCTGGCCAACGTGCCGCAAATGAGCCAAGTGCGGCGCCAACTGCTGACCGACGCACTGGTGTTTTACAACGACTTGTTACAGGATTCGACCGATGATCCTGCGCTTCAAAGAGAATTCGGCCGAATCCAGCAACAGGTCGGCGTGATCCACGGCAAACTGGGTGACCACAAGCAGGCGGCGGCAGCGTTCCAACTTGCCGCCAGAACTTTTAAGGAACTGAGTGAAGAGTTTCCCCATGACATCGTGAACGTGCTGGACTATTGCGGCGCCCGCAATCTGTACGCCATGTCGATTCATGACGTTGGCAAAAGTGTGGACGCGGAAATCGTTTTGCGCGAGGTCATCGCGTTGCTGGATCAAAACAAGATTCAGCCCGATGGTAACGCCTCGGACCAAGTTGAGCTCGAGTTGTGGCTGCAAGTGTTGGCCGATGCCCATGCGTTTTTGGCAACGGTTTTGCCTTCCACGCTCGACAACAGCGCCGCCATTGCCGCATTGGAGCAGTCCCGCGAATATTACGAACAAATTCCCGAAGACCGAATTTCGGATGCCGGGCAACTCTCCTACGCCAGCGTGCTGGAGTCCCTCGCATCGTATCTGGAGCGCATGAATAAGATTCCCCGTTCGATCCAGTTGCGCACCAAGGCGATTACCATCATCGAAGGATTGCTGGTGGCCACGCCGGAATCGCCGGAATTTCGCAACCGACTGGCAAATATCCAGCAAAGCCTGAACGGAGTGTTGGCCCGCCAGGGAAAACTCGATGAAGCAGCACGAGGACTAGAGCGAGAAATCGAAGGGCGTCGCCAACTGATAGATGACTTTCCCAACATACCGCAACTCAAAAAAGATTTTGCGCGAGGCCTGGCCATTCATGGATCCGTACTGAACTCGATCGGCAATTTTGCAAAGGGCCAACAGAGCTTGGCGGAGGCCACGGAAGTTGCCCAAGAACTAGTCGACCAGTTTCCCGAAACGGTCGAGTACCAGCGAGAATTGGCGTTCGTCTGCCAAACTCGCGGAACCGCGTACCAGTTGGCTGGCGGTCAGGAGAATGTCGAATTAAGTAACGCCTACCATCAAAAAGCGTATGAGACGGGTCAGAAAATTGTTGCGCTGGCACCTAATAACGCACGCTTTGAATATGAGCTTGGGATGTCGGCCCGCAACTGGAGCGTGGCACTGCTGAATCTCGGCACGAATGACGGTCGGGCGCGAGATCTGCTGGAGGGCGCGATTAAGATATTTTCTCGTCTCTCGACCCGTGAACCCGAAAACACCGATTACCTGTATCAGCTAGGGTTCACGCGGCTGAATTACACCCGACTCTTGTCCAATACCGCGCCGGCCGAGGCGGCTAACGTCCTTGAGGAGGCATGCCAAACCTTTACCAACTTGATTGAATTGCAACCCGAAGAACCGCGCTACCGGCTGCAGTTGACACGGGCTTACGACCAGTTGTCAACACTGCAATTTCGATTGGGCGCCGAGGACGCGTGGGAAAATTCACTCCGGCAAGCCAACCAGATTATCGAGGATGTTGTCGCGAAATTCGGACGCGAAGCAAAATCGGTTCAGTTTTTGACCATCAGTAAAAACCGTTTGGCACATTGCCTTGAGTCGCGGGGTAAGGTCGATGAAGCCAATCAGTTGTTTCAAGCGGCCCTCGCGCTGCGGCAGGAATTTGTCGATAACGACGCCGACAACGAAAAAATGGCGCGGCAGCTGGCCAGTTCCCATGCCAACCTCGCGTGGAATCTGGCTTATTGGCAAACGCCGCCCCGGCGCGATCTGCAAGCCGCCCTGCAGCACGCGACGAACGCCACGGAACTGGATCCCGAGGCGGCCGAACATTGGACCTGCCGCGCTTATGTTCGCTATTGCCAGGGTAACTTCGCAGACGTGAATCAGGTATTGGCCGGTTGTGAACCGGTAAATGAACCAGATCAGATGGGTCGACTTGCCCTGCAAGCCATGACCCATTGGCAACTGGGCGATCATGCCGCGGCCGAATCGGCATTGGCCGCCGCGAAAAAACTCCGTGAATCCGAAGCGGTACGCGACAACATGAACGCTCGGCTTGTGGAACTCGAGTTCTACCGACTCGTCGACGAGGCCGACGCGCTTATCCAACCATAGCGGTGCGCCACCGACGTGAACCAACAGCGGCGGAGTGCGATCTCTATTCTTTTGGCCCGATGCTCGCCTCGATTTCGAGTCGATAGAGTCTGCAATTATGGGCATTTTCCAATACCGAATTTTTTTGAATTCTGGTGAAACATGCGGGTGTCCCGCGCATATCTGGTTGCGAATGAGGGCAAATGTCATCCCTCACAAACTGAAACCAGACCGCAATCCGGAGAAATCCCCATGAACCGTCTTTCGACCACAAGCCTGGCCATCGTAACCTTGGCAATTCTTTTTTCGTTCACCCAAACGGATCAATTATCGGCCCAGCAATCGCAAAACCCGTATTACTTTGGCATGCATATTCGCCTGGTTCGCGACTTCGATGGCCGATCGGTCTTGCAAGTGACCAGCGTCGCACCGGGCGGACCAGCTCGGAACGCCGGTTTGGAACCTGGCGATCAGATCCTGCTGACCAACGGTCAGGGATTTGCTCAGGCGCGCGACAGTTTTGAAGCGGTACGCATGCTGAATTATTTTGTGGATGCCGGCGGTGACGGCGTGGCACCCGCCGCACCCGGCGCACCGGCCGCCACATTTTTTATTGACCCGGGAATGCGTCGCCCGTCAGCACAGATGACCGTTCGCGATGTTAACACGGGTCGCCTAGTACACACGACCGTTTATCCCACACCCAATTACACGACGCCCGGCGGCCCGGATGTTCCCGCCGCAGCCAGCAGCCAGCAGCAGCAAAACCAGAACCGCCGGCCGTGGAACCGTTAACGTCAGATCAGCGCAACCCGATTATGAACGCAGCCGGGAACAATTCGTTCCCGGCTTTTCTATGCGCTGGCTGTCACGCAATGACTGGTTTGACGACTGATTTGACGATCGCAAATTTGCGCGGCGTTCAAAACACGTTGCCAAGCTTAGACACCATCAAAAATTGTGGCCGTCGTTCAAAGTCTTCAAGAACGCGACGATCGCGTCCTCGGCTTCTTCGCTCAGTTCAAGATTTCCCAATGGAACTCCTTCGAAGATGTCGTCGTTTACATTGCGACCAACCTCGGGTGGAGGCCATCCCTCGGTAGCCACGTCGCGCGTATTGTAAAAGTGCACCACTTCTTTCAATGACTTGAACACCCCATTGTGCATAAACGCTTTTGGGACGCCGTTGCCGAATCGCTGGTCGACATTCCTTACCGTGGGGATTTTGAACTTGCCATCGTTTTCGTAAGCCTTGTCGGCCCATTCAGGACGCGTCCGCAGAAAATCTCCCAGACCAAAGTCGACGAAGGCATCCCCCAACGGATTAATCGGTGTGCCGTCGTCCAGGTACACTTGATCCATGTCGTAAAATG
>JBFILF010000026.1:0-22283 GCA_041599835.1 Pirellulaceae bacterium | reverse complement strand
TCCCTGGCTGTGGCTGACAATCGTCAGCGTGGGCCGACCGTGCACGTGTGCCCGAAAGTAATCCAGGATTCGTTTCATGCGACGGTGAATGGCATCGCGCCGCGCAAAGTACAAATGGCCGGCGTTAAACGTTACATCCACAATGTCAAATTCAGCTTCTTCGTCTGTTTTGTCGGCGGCCAGGGTGGCGCGAAAGTGAAAATGATTGACGACGTCCAGCACGATATCCAACCCGGACCGCAGATAATGCATTGACAAAACCAACAAGCCGCCCATCGGAACGATGACCACCAATGCGTATTTGTTCGCTTCGGTCAGCAGCCAACACAGCCAATTGTCATGGGCGCGGTTGCCGATAAATTCGTGGACGCCGATATACGCCATCAACGCAATCCCCACGACAGCGCAGACGGCGGCCAACAGTTGCACGGAGCCGTCTACGATCAGCCGCGGCGCCCGGCGCCCGGCCAGAAACTGCTCGACCGACATGCTCTGAGTGCAACGCAGGTAGCGCGCTAAGTGATAAATCATCAACATGCCCAATAGCACAGCCATCACGAACTGCAATCCCAACAACGGTGCGGCCTCGGCAAATAGTTTGTCAAACGATTCAGGATTTGGCATGGAGTTTTTTAATGTTCTGGCGCCGGTCGTCCACATCACGGGCAGCGCCAGCCCCCAAAAACCAATGGCGATTGTGGGCAAGATCAGAGCAACATGCAGGGCAGGGCGATAATTTTGACGATGGAGCATGGCAAAACCCCAGCACAAAAACAGGGCGCCCAACACCACGACTAGCGACATCCATTGCGCCCCCAACAGCGTCACCAACACTCCGCAATAGCGCAACAACGGAAACGGATGATGCGTCAACACGTTAATCAGCATGAGCACGCCCAGAAATGCCGCGCATACCGTCACCCAGAACCAGAAACGATGGACCATCTCGTTGCGGGTCAAGCTGCGGCCCACCATACTGGCCGACAGGCACACCAACACGCACTCCAAAACCAATAAGTTGGCCCAGCCTATCGCTTGCGATGATCCTGGCCAAAGTTGCTCCGTGCCGATCACTGAGATCATCATGGCCGCCAATACAAAATTCACAGCCAGCACTGGGCCGTGCAAAATCCGCGAACTGATCAAGCCGATCGACTGCAGCGTATTGGCGGCAAACCCGGATTGATGCGAGGCGACGAACGCTACATATCGCAGTCCAAATATTATCTGGACCAAACCCCAGATAATGCCCAACATTCCGCGGCTGACCCGCGAAATATCGCCCCAATAGACTTCGGCCAGCGTCGCTCGATTGCCATCGAATTCCAAGTGTCGCAGGTGCGATGCGAACGTGCGAACGTCGCGCTCGGCGGATGGCCCGTCCTCCAGCCACAACATTTCCTGATGCTCAGTCAGCGGATTGTGCGATTCCGCGACGCTTCGCGCAAACAAACTCAGTGTTTCACCCGGTTGGGGGTCTCCCACGCCGTGAACCACCAGCACAATTTCGTCGACTGAATTCAGCGGATGCGCCGTCATCGGCACGATATCAAACTACAACCGGATGGAAGGTGGACCCAGAATCTGAACGTCGGATCATTGCGGGAATGGGCCGGCGATTCCCGGAATCGACCGCGCACCCCGGGCCAACTAACAGAATTTCTACCACCGGTCTAGTGCAGCGACTTCAAATCCGGCAAAGATTTTTGGGACGTTATATCCCTGGGCCACCCAACGACGGCAAGTCGATAGCGTCTGTCGGCGTCGGTTTGGCGGCGGGCGTCGGGCCGGCGTCCGGAACGCGCGACTGTTGCTGCTGCAAAAGCCTTTTCAGATTTTCAATTTCCCGTTGCTGCTGTCGCAGTTGGTCTCTCAGCTGATTGACTTCCGGGCGGGGAGGTGGGTCCAGCTCGAGACGTTCCGACCGATTGGACTGAGGGCGCTGCGAGAATGTCGGTGGCGCGACTTGCCACTGATTCGCGGGCGTTTGGCCGACGCTACTATCCAAGACGGAATTCAGTCCGGACGAGCTTTGAGGCGGAGCATTGGCCGAGAAGCCTTGGGGCGTGTCACCCGAGGGCAAGTTGCCGAATTGCACGTAAGTTTTCTGCTTTTTGCCGCCACGCACAAATTCAAACTCGATCTGATCGCCCGCCTTGAGCATTTCAATGATGCCGGCCAGTTCGTCCTGGCTGGCAATTGCGGTACCGCCGACTGACAAAATCCGGTCGCCGCGTTGCAGGCCAGCTGAGTGGGCGGCACCGCGCGGATCGATTTGCCGGATCACCATGCCCTGACCTTGTCTGACCGGTTGCAAAACTACGCCGAGGTGTGACGCGCCCGTTGGGATCGGGGCTTGCCCTGTGGCGGATGGTGGCGGCGGCACCGGCGCGCGGGCTGGCGTCAGTTGTCGGCCGGCGGTTTGACCGTTGGCTGGGGTCCGCTGTCGTTGCCGAGTTTTTTGATTTTGATTTTGATTTTGATCTTCCGGACCAAACAGCTGTTGCAGGAGGCGACCTCGGGGCCGAACGTCTTCCCAGGTCTTTTGCAGTCGATCAAGCGGACGTTGGGCTGTCACGCTGTTACTTAGTAACGCGACCACAAAACTGCTTGCCAACAGTATTCGCAACACAGACATTCAGTCATCCCTTACCAAATATTTCGAATCGTCCCCTCCGCTTTCAGGCCCTCATGACCGGCGATGAGCGATCCAACATATTGTTTCGGCGCAATGACGCGCTCAAATGATGGCTGGACCTGAGTGAAGCTTTATTGCGTTCGACCGGGCAGGTTTCAGTGATTGGAATATCGGGCAAGGTTCCCGTGAAAAACACATCAGTCAGCTCTTGCCCGCCCGGCATGGTTTGGCCAGCCGGCAAAGTCAAAGTCAAAAGAGGCCGCTGATCCGTCCGTTTTCGTCGATGTCGATCTTTTCGGCAGCCGGGTGGGACGGCAAGCCGGGCATCCGCATGATGTCGCCGGTAATGGGTACGAGAAAGCCGGCGCCGGCAGCTATCTCGATTTGCCGCACCGTAATCTCGAAATCACGGGGGCGACCGATCAAATCGGGGTTGTCGGACAATGACTTTTGAGTTTTGGCAATGCATACCGGTAAGTGTTCCAGCTGCAGCTTTTTGATGCGACGCAGGGCAGCGCTGGCCGCCGGCAAGTAATCGACGTTTCGCGCGCCATAAATTTTTGTGGCGACGGTTTCGATTTTTTGTTTGACCGGGCTGGACCAGTCGTACAAAGGTTGAAAGCAGGCTGATTCTGAATGCACGGCATTCACGACCGCGTGCGCCAGATCCTCGCCGCCTTGGCCGCCGTGACCCCATACGTCGGCCACAACGGCCTGTTGGCCCAGCTGCTCACATCGCTGAATGATCAGGGAAATTTCCTCATCCGTGTCGTTGGTGAACTTGTTGATTGCCACGACGCAGCTAAGTCCAAACAGTGACGCGTTTTCAACGTGCTTGTCCAGATTGACCAGTCCCTTTTCCACGGCCGTTACATTTGGCACGTTAATTTTTTTCAGATCGGCGCCACCGTGGTATCTCAACGCGCGAACGGTGGCCACCAGCACAACCGCCTTGGGCGACAATCCGGCACTCACGCATTTGATGTCCAGGAACTTTTCTGCGCCAAGGTCAAATCCAAATCCGGCTTCAGTCACCACGTAGTCGGACAGGGACAAGGCCATTCGCGTACCGATCACGGTGTTCGTTCCCTGCGCGATATTGGCAAACGGTCCGCCGTGGATGATGGCCGGCGTCCCTTCGATCGTCTGTACGAGGTTGGGCTTGATCGCGTCCTTCAACAGCGCCGCCATCGCGCCTTGCGCATTCAGATCCCGGGCGTAAACCGGTCGCCGATCTCCAAATGTAAATCCAATGAAAATGTTAGCGAGTCGACGTTTGAGATCGGCCAGGTCGTCCGACAGGCACAAAATGGCCATGATTTCCGAGGCAGCGGTGATGTCAAACGCCGTCTCACGAGGCATGCCGCCGGCCGTCCCACCCAGCCCGATCACGATGTCGCGCAGGGAACGGTCGTTCATGTCAAATACCCGCTTCCATTCAATCGTGCGCGGGTCAATGCCCAACGACATTTTGCGATTTTGCAAATTGTTGTCGATCAATGCTGCCAACAAATTATGGGCTTTTTCAATCGCCGCAAAATCGCCGGTGAAATGCAGGTTGATGTCCTCCATCGGCAGCACTTGTGAATAACCACCGCCAGTCGCACCGCCTTTCATCCCGAACACTGGACCCAACGAGGGCTCGCGAAGCACGACACAGGTTTTTTTGCCGATTCGGTGCAGGCCCTGCGCCAATCCGATCGAAATCGTGGTTTTTCCTTCCCCGGCCGGTGTCGGAGTGATGGCTGAAACAAGGATCAGGTTGCCTCGGCTGATCTTGTTGTCGTCGATCCACGACAGCGGCATCTTGGCTTTGTAATTGCCGTATAACTCCAATTGGTCCGGGTCTACGTTAATCTGTTCGGCAATGGAGTGGATCGGCCGCATCGTCGCGGCGGCGGCAATTTCCAGATCGCTTGGCATGATTTTCCTGGCGTAGGGGACCGTGTCAAAATATTCCGTTCACGGAGCGAGCTGGGCCCTGGAGGCTGTCCCGCGGAACAGAATCAAACCAAGCAAAATAACCGATCGCGACCGACATACAAATGCCATAAACCAATCGCGCCGCTACCCGAATCGGACGGCCAGCGTTGGGCTGAGCGGGCGGACGGCGGTTCCCGTCGCGTGAAATACGACACGAATTAATGCCCGGATCTGATTTCGTCCGCTTGTTTCAATAGCCTTGGCCGACAATCATACGCATAATTCAGCGACACGCAGGGTTTCTAAATAGGAGTCTACCTTGAGACAATTCGTTTTAATCTCGAGCACAGTTATTTTGATGGTCGCCGGTGTAATGGCCGGCCCAGGTTACGCTCAAACGGAACATGATTGGCCCCAATGGCGAGGGCCCAACCGCGATGACGTGTCCAAGGAAACCGGACTGCTCAAACAATGGCCGGACGGTGGACCACCGCAGCTGTGGTTGTTTCAGGATGCGGGCGCTGGATATTCCGGATTTGCCATCGTTGATCAGCGTCTGTTTACGATGGGTGCGGACGAAGAAAACGAATTCCTTTTGTGCCTTGATGCGAACACCGGCAAGGAAATCTGGCGGCAGACCGTGGGGGCAAGATTTAACAATCCGTGGGGGGACGGACCGCGCAGTACGCCCACCATCAATGACGGTCACGCTTACGTCTTATCTGCCAACGGAAATGTTTGCTGCCTGCGCATCGACGACGGCAGCAAGGTGTGGGAACAAAGCCTGACCGATTTCGGCGGCAAAGTGCCCTATTGGGGTTACAGTGAATCAGTGCTGGTGGACGGCGACCAGGTAGTTTGCACGCCGGGAGGTTCTGAAGGCGCGGTGATCGCGTTCGATGCCAAAACCGGTGAAAGAAAATGGCAATCGGTGCTGTTCACCGATCCCGCCCATTACACATCACTCGTCATCGCTGATCATCCGGAGAAGCGGCATTATGTCGTGTTGTCCATGAAATCGGTCAGCGGCATTGACCCGGAAAACGGCAATCAGTTGTGGCGTGAAGATTGGCCGGGACGCACAGCCGTCATTCCCACCCCCATATACGACGAACAAAAAGTTTACGTGACGAGTGGCTACGGCGTCGGATCCAAGTTGTTGGACATTTCTGAATGGGAGAGCCCGGACGAAGTGTGGTTTAACAAGGTGATGAAAAACCACCATGGCGGCGTGATCTTGTTGGGCGGCCATCTATACGGCTATTCAGACGGCGGAGGCTGGACGTGCCAGGATTTGGAAACCGGGCAGGCGGTGTGGACGGAAAAAGACGGGTTAGGCAAAGGGGCGATTGGCTATGCCGACGACCGGCTTTATCTGGTTGCAGAAAACTCCGGCGAAGTCGTCTTAATTGACGCCAGCCCCGATGGCTGGAACGAGCGCGGACGGTTCACATTGAATCCGCAAAGTGAGAATCGAAAACGATCCGGCAAGATCTGGGTTCACCCAGTCGTTTGCAATGGCAAACTGTTTTTGCGAGATCAGGAAATCATCTACTGCTTTGACGTCAAACAATAGTTTTCAAGAGACCCGTATAGCGATTCGATTTCTGCAACTGACGCTCACGGCAACGCTGCTCGTGGCGGTAGGATGCTCCGCAGATTCCGAACCCGTGGTCAATCGCCCACCTGACCAGCGGTTTGCTGAAATGGTCGAGGCATTTGCGCCGGCCAACCGTCAAATTTTGGATGAGTGGGAGGCAGCTGTCGCGCAAAATGACCGGGTTGCCATGCAGCGCATTCAGGACCGCATGATCCAACTGCGGGCCAGCCATACGCTCACGGCCTGGTCGGTCGCCGACGAAGCTGACGATCCAGAACTGGTGATACGTGCCTTGACCTGGATCATCGTAAACAACGGCCGCAACCAGCACGCCAAACGGGCTGTGCGGCGAATCGAAACCAAGCATGTGGAGAGCCCGCTGATTAGCGATGCGATCAACAATCTGATGTCAATTGAAACGCTGCAATACCTGGGTGAAAAATCTCCGCACGATCGGGTCAAAGCCGTGGCGATGTATTTTGCCGCCGCTCGACAGCCGGACCCCGATCGCATGGAACAAATGTACGCGTTGATCGACGAGCAGTACGCTGCGGTTGACTATCGCCGACAACCGTTAGCCGATCTCGTTAAAAAACCGCTAAAGATGCTGCGGCATCTGCGCGTGGGAAAACCGGCCATGGACATCGTTGGCGAGGATATCGACGGTAATCCGTTTCGGCTGAGCGACTACCGAGGCAAAGTTGTCATGCTCGATTTCTGGGGTCATTGGTGACCGCCGTGTGTGGAAATGTATCCGCACGAGCGGTCGCTCGTTAAACAACTTGCCGGGAAACCATTTGCGCTGATCGGCGTCAATAGCGACTCGAACCGCGAGATTCCAAAAACTCTGGTGGCCGATGGCACCGTGACCTGGCGCAGCTTTTGGGATGGTACTGCCGGCCGGGCAGGTCCCATATCTCGTAATTGGGAAATTGAAGGATGGCCGACGATATTCCTGATCGATGCCAATGGTGTGATCCGCCACAAAGATAACACCGGAAGCCTGCGTGGGCGGGCCTTGGATGCCGCAATCGAAAAATTGCTCGAGGAAATGGGTCAACCGGTTCAGATCCACGGTGAGCGCTAATCCTGTCGCGGTGAGCTAACCGCCCCCGATGACCGCGTCAGTTAATGGCCACACGTCTTACGGCTCGTCGCCGGAGTCGCCAGCGGTGGGCGTCTCCGCGGGCGGGTCCCATGCGTGTTGCCCGGTCAAAGCTTTGAGAAAGGCGACTAAGTCGTCGATTTCCTGTTCTGTCAATTCCAGCGGCTTGATGTGCGCGTCGAGATACGGGTTAGCGACACCCCCTTGATTGTAGAATTCGACGACTTCACGCAACGTATTGATGCTCCCGTCGTGCATGTACGGCGCGGTGAGCTCCACGTCCCGAAGTGTTGGTGTTTTGAACTGACCTTTGTGCTCGTCATTTTTAGTAACCTCGAATCGCCCCAAATCCAGCGGTTCGCGGCCCCAGGAGACACCTGTGTTGTGAAATGATTCGTCCGTGTACGTTTTGCCGGAATGACATTTCCAGCATCCGCCTTTACTTTCGTACAGCCACAGTCCCTGCCTTTCACTTTTGGTCAACGACGACAGTTCGGCGGTTACGAATTGGTCGATCTTGCTGTTGCCTGAGAGGATCGCCCGCTCAAAGTAAGCAATGGCTGAACCGAGGTTTTCCCGGGTAATGCCGTCGTCAAAAGCGGCTGCGAACAACTCGCGATACGTCGGGTCGTTTTGTAAATCGGCCAGGACTTTTTCTACTTTGTTATCCAGTTCCTGAGGGCTTTCAATCGGCTGCAGCGCTTGCTCCTCCAGCGTTTCGGCGCGTCCATCCCAAAATTGCGACTTGCCAAACTGTCGGTTTATCAGCGACGGTGGGTGCCGCCGGCCCTTGCGGTCCTGGACACCGCCAGGTTTAGCTTCGGGCGTGCTGAAGGCGAAGGCCGGTTGATGGCAAGTTGCGCACGACGTTGAGTGATCGCTGGACAGAATGGGATCGAAAAACAATTTGCGTCCCAAATGAGTTCGCTCCCGCCATCGCCTTTCATCGCCGATTGGCTCGATCGCCGGCAATCCGAGCGGCGTGGTCAACGTGGCCAGATCAACGTGATCAAAACTGTCGGGGGCCGGAGTCGGCAACGAATTGCCCGGCGCGTCGACCTGCTGACCCGACATCGCACCTATTCCGTTCATCGAGACGAGACAACAAATCAGGGTCGATACAAGATGGGGATATCTGACCACGAAAACACCTTTTCCGAGCCGAATGGAGCAGCAACTCAAATACAATCTTTCGTCAGTATAACTCGACTAGCGTGTTCTGACGACGCGCCCACCGGCGTAATGTGGATTACATTAATACGGTTTGTTTTCACCCAGCACTTGCGGCGAGCTTGACGTGGTCCGCTGCGGAACGTCGACATGATTGAGGAAATGGCTTTGTGGTGCCAACATCGAGGTCTAAGATAAATGTTCTGCATCGAAGTTCCCGGACATGAACCATGAAACACCTGATTGCTTTGATTTTTGCGCTGTTATTGTGCAACGGCCCTGCACGGGTCATCGCACAAGAATCGTCGTCCCAGCCCAGTCGCGGCGACGATTTGTTGCTCAAGGATTTTCGACCGCAGTCGATGCTGAAAACTATCCGGTCCACGGATCTGCAACGCGCCCGCTTTCCGGTTATTGACGTGCACACTCATTTCGGGCTGCGTCAACGCAGTTCGCAACAAGCGCTGGATGAATTTGTGGACGTCATGGATCGGCACCGCATTGCAGTGTGTATCAGCCTGGATGAGAAACTGGGTGCATCGTTTGGTGACCATGCCAAATTTCTTTGGAAAGCGTATCCAAACCGATTCGCTGTTTTCGCGCAGATCGATTGGCGCGGCGAGGCGGCGGTTGATAAACCGGCAGAGTGGGCATGCAACCAGGCCGGTTTTGCCCGCCAGGTCACTGAGCAGCTTCGCCAGGCGCGGAACCGCGGTGCTTGCGGCGTAAAGATATTCAAACAGTTCGGGTTGCGGTACAAAAATGCGGACGGCTCGTTGATTAGAATCGACGATACACGTTGGGATCCAATCTGGCAGGCGTGCGGCCAGTTGGGGCTGCCAATCATTATTCACACGGCCGATCCCGCTGCGTTCTTTCTGCCAATCGACAAGCGTAACGAACGGTACGAAGAATTGTCGCGGCATCCCGATTGGAGTTTTTACGGCGACGAATTTCCATCGCGAGACGAATTGCTGGCGGCCCGTAATCGAATCATTGAACGTCATCCGGACACAACGTTTATTGGTGCCCATGTCGCAAATAATCCCGAGGATTTGCAGACGGTCGGTGACTGGCTGGACCAATACCCTAATCTTTACGTCGAGCCGGCATCGCGAATCGCGGAACTGGGTCGCCAGCCGTACACCGCGCGTGAATTTATGCTTGAGCATCAAGACCGGATCCTGTTTGGTACAGACGGACCTTGGCCGGAGTTGCGGTTGACTTATTACTGGCGCTTCTTTGAGACGTTCGACGAATATTTCCCGTATTCGGAAAAACAACCGCCGCCGCAAGGGCTGTGGCAGATCTACGGCATTGGTTTACCCGATGAAGTGCTGCGCAAAATCTATTTTGAGAATGCGATCAAATTGATACCGGGACTGCGGGAAAAATATGAACGGGCAATCGCTCAGCAAAAGTGATTCGTGCCATCGATCGTTGATTCGCGGTCGCGGCGGCTCGTTCACCGCAGTTCGGGCACCAGGTCGCGCAGCTCAAACCAACCGGCCAGGTTCGGAAACACGAAAAAGCCGTACAGGATGACGAGGATGCCCAGCACAATCAGAACCAATCCCGAAATGACCGCCGACCGCCCCTCTACAGTCGTGCCGTAAAAGATCCTCGCTTTCCGACGGAAAACAAACGACGCGCCAAACACGATGCAGGCCATGCCAACGACGTAGAAGGAGGCGCTAATCATGCGTTAATTGGGATGCGACGTTATCCCTTTGCCGATCATTCAAAGCGGCCGCGGAAAATCGGCTCAATTTTAGACCTGACTACGCCGGCCGGTCTGCTCAAAAAAAGTCCGGGCGATCGATCGGCGGACCCAGCCACAATCCGGCCTACGCAACCGGGTACCATCGTGTCGTCCTGTCGGGACGGACAAGAGGCGTCGGCGGGATTCGAACCCGCGATGGCGGATTTGCAATCCGCTGCCTTAGCCACTTGGCCACGACGCCATTTCGGTGCGGTTCCAAACTGGGAATCACCACGCACCATTATTTTGCCGGACATCGACTTGAACGGTATCGAATGTAAATATACCGGTCAAGTGGATTAGGTAAATCAGCCAATTTCGCTAATCCCGGCGCAAAACAATTCACTGGCAAAATTGACAGAGCCGGCAAGATTTTGGTCGACAACTGACCCGTTGCTTCTCCAGCAGATTTTTCACCGCTTTTTCTCCGGCTGGTTCCAGCTCACAAGCTACCGTTCGATGCAACGTCTGACCGTCCAAACGATGCGCGGATAGACGCCAACCCAATATCTGACAACAGGCCAATTCTCAATGTTCACGGGGAATTGACCAATCGGCGGAGTGGTTTATTCCGCCGGGAAACAGGAAACCGAAACCATGCCTCGAAAAAATACCCAATTTATCAATTTGGCCGAACAACTGGCTGCCCATAACGAAGTGGTCGGCTCCACGATGGATAGCATTTTGGAAAATGTGCTTGGCTCAAAAGTCGCCCGCATGCGAAGCGATTGGGACGAAATTCAAAAGATGATCGAACAGCTGCACGAACTGAACGGTCCGCGGGGCAATCAGGCGGCGCACGAATTTCGACCCAAATCGAAACTGGTGAACAAACCGAAAGCCCGCCAAAACGCCCCGCTGGCGTAACCTACCGCACGTCGCTCCGGTACGGTTATGAACGAAGTTCGCGGCGACGGCGATACTGCAGGCTGATACGGTTCAAAAATGCGCGCTCTTCGTCGGATAGGGCCTCGATGCCTTTGCGATGCAGCTTTTCCAGGATGCGATCGACCTGCCGTTCTTCTTCCAGCTCAATCGACCGTTCGGCATTTTCCGACTTGGATCGCTGATCCTTCAGCCAGTCAGAGATCAATTCATCTTCGAATTCGTCCAGGTATTGTTCCGACGTTTCTTCATCCGCATCGTCGTAGTCATAAAGCGACTCGTAATCCACCAATTCATCCAGCAGCCCCAATTCATTCTGGGCTTCAGTGATTTCGCAGTGGAAATTGTAGCGGGCGGCAAAAATCAGCAAGATTCCGGCACATATCAGAATAAACCACGTCGGTTGGACAAATCCCACGTTGTAATCGCTGAACATCCAGGCGAATAGGAATAACACCAATCCGGTGCCGATGCCAATTCCCATCAAGGCAGATTCCAAACGCAGCAGCGAGGCGCGCGGATTATAAGTAAGCACTGCGGCACGAATCATTCGCGTGCCGTCAAACGGGTACACCGGCAACAAGTTGACGACCATCATTTGAAAATTGACCCAGGCGGCGATTTTCAATAGCGAAATCTCCGGCACTCCGGCAATGAACAGATGTGGGTCCAGCGGATTGACCAGTGCCGCAAACGTGGTTTGACCGGTAAACGTGAGCAGCACGGCACAAATCAAAAAAACCATGCCGTTCAGGAACGGCCCGGCAGCGTGAACGACCAGTCGCGACTTGGGTTGAATTGGCGAGATTAGCCTCGAGGGTCCTCCCCAAGGGGTGATCACCAATTCTTCGACCCGACCTCCCAAGTTAACGGTGGCAAAAGCATGCGCCAGCTCGTGGAAAAGGGCGGAGAAAAACACGATCAAGACAGTGGCCAACGCCGTGCCGCTGGCGATGCCGGCACGTTGGCCAATATGCCACTCGACGCAAAATACGACAGCGGCAAACAACAGAAAGAATACGTGAACCTGCAATGGAACGCCCGACCAGCGCCCCAAACTTGCTGTCCATGAGAACTTTGGCGTCATGGATTTCAATCGACGATCGACGGGCCGCTGCCCAATCGCCCCATTCCAATACAGTCATGAACCGGTTGGCAAATCACTCCATGACAGACGATTTTATCCACGCAATCGTTTTCAATCAATTCAAGGTGCCACCAACCGGGAAATTACCGGTTTCAAATGCCCGATTTTGCCGGTTTTTTGTAGAGAACTTGGCGCAACAGATTCGGGGACTCGGATTTGCCACGTTGCCAATGCCAGTCTCGGTCGTTGGGCACGTGATGTTCTAATAACGGCCAAGATGCAAACGGTTGGTGGCCCAGTTGTTGTTGCAGCCGCTGCGAATCGAGACTGACGTTGCCCGCGCGGGGCGGCATCGGTCCCGCTTGGGCGCGAAAACATCCCTTCAAAAGCGCCGGATCGTAACCGCCGATTCGATTGACGACCTGGGCAATTTCAAACAGGCTCAGGCGCCTCGGCCCGCCGGCATGAAACAAGCCCGCAATGGAATCCGCCAGCAATCGATGAAATAGACCGTTCATGCAACAAACGTAAGTCGGCGTGCGAATTTCGTCATAGTACAGCGTGGCCGGGCGGCCCTTGGCGAACCGCGATTGAATCCAATCAATCGCCCCGGCGTGACCGTTAAAACTAACGCCCATGGGCAGCGAAATTCTTAACAGGCAGGCATCCGGCCTTCGCTGTCGGATCAGCCGTTCACTGGCCACCATCGTTTTTCCATAAACGGTAACCGGGTCGGTCGCATCGGATTCCCGATAACAGCCGCTGGCCGTTCCGGAAAAGACCAGGTCGCTCGACAAATGAACCAGCCGATTGGGCGTACCGGCCAACGCATCCAGCAAAGCCCGAATGCCCTCGACATTGACCCGCCACGCCATCGCCGGGTCCCGTTCGCAACTTTTCAAAGCGCAGCTGCCGCCACAGCTCAATACCGAGCGAAATCGATATTTTCGCACCAACGCTGCGATCCCATGGCGATCTTCCAAATCGCAGGCCACGATACCCGGGCCCCGCAATCTCCAGTTGTTGACAGGTCGTTGGGCGTATACCGCGGACCCGTACCGTTGTCGGAAATAATGAAAGGCGTTGAAACCGGGCACGCCCGCAGCCCCGGTTATCAACAGCGGCAGGGGAATGTCCGGCAATTCAGATTTTGCTGGAGCGATCATGGATTCAGATCCTAGCAAAATCATCCGCCGGCCGCCCCGCCGAATCGATGGACGGAGTGTCTGGCGTCGACAGGTACTAGGCCGATCACCTTGTTTGCCGATTAAGGTGAATTTTGCGGCAACAGTCCTCGTATTAGTGACCCGGCATTTTCGCAAAACCGAGAGTCAGATGCGGCCACAAATCGGCAAGTTGACTTGGCGTCGTCGTCGCCAGAATTATTATCTGTGCCAACAGTTTGCGGTTTATCACTTGTGGGTTGTTAGTGATAATACCTGGACAATTTCCAATCCCCTTACCCGGTTGGGTCGAGGATTCACCTACGCCGACGATATGAGCAACGTAAAACAAAAAGGGAGATGACCGTGGCCAACGTGGAGACTAATAAATTACCGTACAAAGTCGCTGACCTTTCGCTGGCCGATTGGGGTCGTCGCGAAATCAAGCTGGCCGAAAATGAAATGCCGGGCTTGATGGCATTGCGTGCCAAATATGGCGCCGAAAAACCACTCAAAGGTGCGCGAATCGCGGGCTGCCTGCATATGACTATTCAGACCGCGGTGTTGATCGAAACGTTGATCGAACTGGGTGCCGACGTGACCTGGAGCAGTTGCAATATTTTCTCGACGCAGGATCACGCGGCGGCGGCGATGGCTGCCCGCGGCGTTCCCGTTTACGCCTGGAAGGGGATGAACGAGAAGGAATTCGATTGGTGCATCGAACAATCATTATTTTTCCCCGATGGCCAGCCGTTGAATCTGATTCTGGATGATGGGGGCGATTTGACCGCCATGGTTCACAACCGTTTCCCGGAATTGCTGGAGGGCATTCGCGGTCTTTCCGAAGAAACCACGACGGGTGTGCACCGTCTCTATCAGATGCACGAGAAGGGAGAACTCAAAGTGCCGGCAATCAACGTCAATGATTCCGTCACGAAAAGCAAATTTGACAACCTGTACGGCTGTCGCGAATCGTTGGCCGACGGCCTGAAACGGGCAACCGATGTGATGCTTGCCGGGAAAGTCGTCGTGATTTGCGGATATGGCGACGTGGGCAAGGGATGCGCACACTCGATGCAACGATATGGTAGCCGTGTGATCGTCACTGAAATCGATCCGATCAATGCCCTGCAGGCTGCCATGGAGGGATTCGAAGTCACGACTGTGGAAGAAGCCTGTACCTACGGCAATATATTTGTCACGGCAACGGGCAATCTCGACGTGATTTTAGGCGAACACATGGAAAAAATGCCGAACGATGCGATCGTTTGCAACATCGGCCATTTTGACAACGAAATCGACGTGGCTTATCTCGAGTCGGCTGTCGCGGCGGGCAAGATTTCCAAAGAACAAATCAAACCGCAAGTTGACCGCTTTACGTTCGCCGACGGACATTCGGTGATCTTGCTGGCCGAAGGCCGCTTGGTCAATCTCGGCTGTGCCACCGGGCACCCGTCATTCGTCATGTCCAACTCGTTCACCAACCAGGTCATGGCTCAAATGACGTTGTGGAACGAATCGGACCGATACGAAATTGGTGTGCACGTGTTGCCCAAACATCTTGATGAAGAAGTAGCCCGCCTGCACCTCGAGCAATTGGGCGTTAAATTGACCAAACTAACGACCAAACAGGCCGAGTACCTGGGCGTGCCGATCGAGGGTCCGTTCAAACCCGACCACTATCGTTACTAGGCACAGCCCGGCTTTGGCCTGAAAGATCGAATTTGTCGGCGGCATAACAGACAAACGATGCATCGGCAATTCGGTTTCACGGCGACCTCTTATTCTTCCCGTGGCGACTAACGCGTACACTAGGGCTTCACGCTAGCACGTGCGCATTCGTCTAAACCGTTATAACCAAACATTTGTGGCCGATATCCAAGCGTTTCGCGGCATTCGTTATGACTTGTCCCACGTGGGGTCGCTGGGCGAAGTGGTGGCTCCGCCATACGACGTGATCGATGCGGAATTGCAAACCGAGTTGTACCAACGTCATCCCGCCAATTTCGTGCGAGTGATACTCAATCGAAGTGAACCAGGGGACGAGGCAGACGACAATTATCGTCGGGCCGGCAATTTTGTGCGCACTTGGTTGCGCGAAGGTGTTTTGGTCCAGGACGCCCAGGCTGCAATTTACGTCTATCACCAACAATTTCAGCTGGATGGACAGACCGTCAATCGACGTGGATTTATTGCCCGCATCAGATTGGAGCCCTACGCAGAGGGTTGCATTTTTCCGCATGAACAAACTCATGCCTCGCCCAAACAGGATCGGCTCAAACTGACCCGTGCCACGCAATGCAATACCAGCCAGATCTTCGCCGTCTACCCGGATGACGATAACGCCGTTCAAGAACAACTCGAAGCTGCGATTGACGATCGCACTCCGCTGATGGCGACCGATGACCAAGGTTGTGTGCACCGGATGTGGCTGGTCCACGACGCCAACAACATCGCCAATGTCGCGGCGTTGATGGGCTCCAAATCCTTGTACATCGCGGATGGACATCATCGCTACGAAACGGCGCTTAATTACCGTGATGAACTCGCCCAGAATTCTGACTTGGCGGCCGACCATCCGGCGAACTATGTCTCCATGTGCTGCGTAAGCATGGGGGATCCCGGATTGGTCGTTTTGCCCACGCACCGACTGTGGCGGGGATTGCCGGTCATGTCCAGTGAGCAACTGGTTGCACGCCTGCAACCGGCGTTTGAGTGTCGCGCCGCGGGCCGCGGAGCTGAATTGGCAGATGAATTATGGCGGCAACTCTCCAGCGATGACTTGCAGGATCAATTGGCGTTTTATACCGCGGCCGACGACGCTTGGACGATCGCTAAACTGGCAGCCGCCGGCCATGAACAACTTGAGAACGAAAAACCGGCAATGAGCCGGGCCTGGAGGTCACTGGGCGTGTCCATCTTGCACGAATTGGTGATGCCTCATTTACTGGGCCAAACCTCGTTGGCCTCGCCCAAATACGTGCGCAGTGTCACCGACGTGGTCGAGGGAATCCGGCATGGCGACCCGGCCGGTCGAGACGCTACCGGCCAAACGGGAACCGGCAATCGGTTCGAATTGGCCACACTGGTCATGCCGGCTTCGCTGCAGCACGTGCGCCAGATCAGCGAACACCGCGAGCGAATGCCAGCCAAAAGTACGTTTTTTTATCCGAAGCTACTCAGTGGCCTGGTGATCAACCCGCTGTACAAATGACGGCCGATGGGCCAACCGCCCAGCCAGGGCGGAATCCGAAATCGCTAGTTTTCCGTCACCTTGCCAAGACTCGTTCGCCGCCTTCCTAAGTGGCTACGCAGTCATCCATCCGCCCCCGCTAGACGTATCCCGGGCTAATACGCAGCTCACATTCGACCGCCAAGAATGGCCGTCGACTTCATTCGTTCCGCTCGGCTGATTGTCATTTGCGGCAAACTTATCCAAGTTTCACGTGGAACACATTGGGCAAATTAGGGATAGTAGGTCGAGTTTCACGTGGAACTGCCCTGTTTACTCAATTTGCCAGGGTGCCGTTCAATAGTTTTCAATCCGGGCCCCTTTTGGCATTCCCACTCCGCTTGAGTCCTGCTAATTAACTGGCCCGCAGGAATCGCGCGGGCGTTCGAGAATCTGGCGGATGAAGCACGTGCCAAAGACGATTTGTGTCGCAAACCAAAAGGGCGGCGTCGGCAAGACAACTACGGCGGTCAACTTGGCGGCGGCCTTGAGTCGGTCTGGTGGTCGCACGTTGCTGGTCGACATGGATCCGCAGTGCAACGCCACGACCGGAGTGGGCCAACAGCCTTTGGACTGTCACCCGTTGCTGATGGAGAGTCCGCTTCGAAGCAGCATCGTTTCAATGAACAACGGCGAGTTGGAGTTACTGCCCGGCAGTCGCAGTTTTCGCGACGTCGATTTGCTAGCAAACTTGGATTCAAGCCAAAGTGAGCGGGTCGTCAGCCACCTGCGCTCGGGGACCGGACTGTTTGACTTTGTGCTGATCGACTGCCCCCCCTCAATGGGACGTTTGACGCAAACGGCTTTGTCGGCCAGCAATGAAGTCTTGATGCCAATCCAATGCGAGTATTTCGCAATGGAAGGATTGCGGCAGATGATTGAGACGATACGTGACGTGATGCATACGCGTCCGGGAGAATTGGAGTTCGGAGGCATTTTGCTGACGATGTACGATTCCACATTGGAGCTGACGCGTGAAGTCGAGGGCGACGTCCGGGAATTTTTTGGCGAAATAGTGTTTGAGACCGTCATCCCACGCGACGTGGTGTTGTCGGAGGCCCCCAGCCATGCGATGCCGGTGTTGGAATATTCACCGCGTTCGCGCGGGGCTCGTGCTTATATTGAATTGTGCATGGAGGTACTGAATCGTGAATAAGAAGAAGCGGTTGGGTCGAGGCTTGGAGGCGTTGTTGTCGGCGCCTGGGGAAACCCCGGAGGCGGCGGCGGAAGCGGGTCAGGATGCGGCAGGTTCCGGCGAAACCGGCGACCTGAAGCAATTGAGCGTGTACGAGATCGATGACAATCCATTTCAGCCGCGGCGCGAGTTTGGCGAATCAGAAATTGCTTCACTGGCCGAAAGCTTGAAGTCGCACGACATGTTGCAGCCGATTTTGGTGCGCGTGATCGGGGGACGTTACCAGCTGATATCCGGAGAACGGCGTCTTCGCGCCGCGATCCAAGCTGGCTGGTCCACCATTCCTGCGCGGATTCGTGAGGCGGATGATCGGCTGGTGGCCGAGTTGGCGATCGTTGAAAACCTGCAGCGCAAAGATCTCAATGCGATTGAAAAAGCACTTTCGTTTCGGCGCTACATTGACCAGCACCAATGCACGCAGGAGGAGTTGGCGAATCGATTGAAAATTGATCGTTCGACGCTAACCAATCTAATGCGTCTTTTGGAGTTGCCGCCGCTGGTCCAGGACGCCTTACGGAAGGGGAATATCACAGCCGGTCATGCCCGCGCGTTATTGCCACTGGGCGAAGAGTCGTTGCAGATCGAGTTTTGCAACCGAATCCAACGCGACGGGATCAGCGTCCGTCAAACGGAGCGCGACGTGGCGGATCGCATTTCCCGAGAAGACGCCGGCGCCTTGGCCACCGGCAAACCCCGCGCAACTCGATCCGAGCAGCTCGACGCATTGCAACAGGAATTGAGGCATGCCCTGGGGACCCGTTGCGAGATTCGCCAGACGGCCAAGGGCAGCGGACGCATTATCGTTCACTTCGCCAGTCAACACGAATTCGAACGGTTGCGGCAATTGCTGCGCAGTTCGGCCGGGGGTCGTCGCGCCGCATGATGTTCTGGACAGGTCATCTGAAGCACAGGATAGCCCGGCAATCCAGGCCCGATTGCATCGATTTATCAACGCCATTAGCATAGGCCGACACCGACGGGGTGTAGCGCAGCCTGGCTAGCGCGTCTGGTTTGGGACCAGAAGGTCGTAGGTTCGAATCCTATCACCCCGACTCGATTTGCATTTCGTCAAAACCGTCACTGTCTTTTAAAATTGGGTTGCGCGGGCAAGAGAATACGGGGTGTCGACGAGCCTCTGAATCGAGCAAACATCTCGGTATGATTGACCGGCAGCCAACCGTTTGCAGCGTCAAGGACGGACGATTCGATGCCAACACGATTGACATTTGATCAGCTGGAAATCGGGCAAACTTGGACCAGCGACTCACGGACCATCACCGAAGCGGACGTCGTCAACTTTGCCAATATCACCGGCGACTTCAATCCGCTGCACATGAGTCACGCGTTTGCCGAGAAAACGCATTATCGCCGTCCCATCGCGCACGGACTGTTGGGCCTGAGCTGGGTCGCGGGACTCGGCAGCAACTCGCCCTGTGTCGAAACGGTGGCGTTTATCGGCGTTACCAATTGGGAGTTCCTGAAACCACTTTATTTTGGTGACACCGTGCATGTGGTTTCTGAGGTGATTGGCAAAACGGCCAATGGTAGGCGTACTGGGCGGATCACCTGGAGACATCTATTGTTGAACCAGCACGAAGAGATCGCCCAACAAGGCATCTTCGACACGTTAGTCAGCAAACAAGCGCTGGTGAAGCGACCGCATATCAGCGAATCTGGCAAAACCCAAGGCTCCAAAGCGATAAATCGCCAATCGGACTGAAATTCGCCCTCCCCCCGAATCCACGATCCATTCGGCGACTCTATCTGGCAAATGCTTGGGGCGCGACAAGATTTTCCGGTCAGGGAAGATATTGGGTTTATTCCGGTTAAAGCATGTTGGCGGATCTTGCCGATACAGACTGGCAGCCAATTGCGCGCGCCCGCGCGGACTGCTCGTAATTCCAACCCCTGGAACTGGAATGCACGGCGAATCAATCCAAAAAACATTATCTCAGCGAAACAGCGGGTCACGATTTTATGTCTGGATCGTGACTGGTTGCACTTTGTTACTGGTGGCGCTGCTGATCTGGCCCATGTCCGTCGATCGATTTAAGTCGAACGTCACATTTCAATTAAGATTCGATCCGGCCTCGCACGTTTCCAAAAGCGAAATCAACCAGTTGATCATCGACGAGATTTACCGTCAAACTCGGCGCGACCAACTGCGAGTGTTGCTGGCAACGGTTACCAATCCCACCAGCCCACTGGTGGTTGCCGCCGACGCTCGAAAAGTGCGTGAGGCCATTCGCATCCAAAGCCGTCCCGGCAACGTGGGCAACACACTCTGGTTTCGGGTCTCTCTGTTAGGCCGCGGATCCGCCGACGAAGTGCAACTGGTAAATGCGCTCGTTTCACGAGTCACTTCCAACATTGGATCGTCCATGCTGCGTCGTTCTGCCAACGAAGCCATCGATCGGTTTACCAACGACATTCAACATCACCAGCAGTCCTGGGCCGATCAGTATTCCATGTTGGTCGACAATGCCGTCACCGGGTTAGCCGCAGCCGGAAATGAATTGGACGTTGTGATCAATAATTTGGACGGTTTCGATGTGTCGAAGCGGAGCAATTCACGCGAATCAACGGCGGACACTCCGGTCGATCCGATTCAGCAACAGATCCAGTCCCTGCAAGCAGAACGGCGGCGGCAATTGGAATTGCCGGGCGTCAACGAGTTTCATCCATCCGTCACCGGTATCCAACTGGAAATTGAGGCCCTGCAAAATCAAGCGGGGGGAACGAACCCAACGCCAACCGAACCCGGACTGGTGCGGGACGGGGCCCAGCGGGTCACCAACCGATTTGTGGCGAACCGAGCAGAGACGGCGATCAACCGCGAGTTTTTCGATTCGGCATTGCAACAGGTGGTGGCCGAAATGCGAATGATTGATCTGCAGAGCCCGCGTCAAAAACTAAACCAGTTGCGGCAGTCGATCGATCAGCACGCAGCGGACCAAGGATTGCTGATCGATCGCATGGGCAGCCGCGCCAAACAGCAATTAACCGGCGCCAGCCCCATATCGTTTGATCGCGTTCAAATCGCAAAACGGAGCAAACCGATCGGTGGCGTACCGACCCTCGGACAGTTCATGCTGTTGACCGTGTTTGCCGGACTGGCCGCCGCGGCGGTGGCCTGGAATTATGATCCGGCTGTTCGCAAGCGACGATTTCGCTCCGTGCACCAAATCCAGACTCGGCTGCGCGTGCCCGTCGTCGGTTCGCTTCGAGCTCGCCCCATCAATTTGCGGCCCAAGTCAATTAAGACTCAAGCCGCTTCCTTGATTGTCACCGTTTGTGAATGGACGCTGCTGGTAATGCTCATCGTTTTGATCGTCGCAGCTGCGGTAAATAGCGAAGTCATTACCGCCTTGATGGAAAACCCGTTTGAGGCGGCGTCAAAAACGTTTTGGATCATGTTTCCGCGCGGATAGAGGTGAACGCGTACCGGAATCATCGAAGGAGAAAATGAAGCATGTACGTCGATCACTTTCAGTTGCAAACGCGGCCCTTCTTGCACGTGCCGACGTCCAGCATCTGTGTCATGTACCATTCGATGCTCGAAGCGATGAACCGCTGCTGCGAGGGCATCGACGATAATAATGGCCCGGTGCTCGTGATCGGGGCCGCCGGCTGTGGCAAAACAACCTTGCTGGCGCAACTTGATCGTCAATTTCGCGACCAGATGAAAATCATCAACTTGAGCTGCGCAACGATTACCAGCCGCGAAGAACTGGTCCAGTACCTGATGTTTGAACTGCAGCAATCCTACGAAGTCACCAATATCGGCCAATTGCGGTTGCAGCTGATCGACCATCTCAAGTCCGCAGAACATTGCCCGCATGGCATTTTGTTGCTGGTCGACGAAGCCCATAGTCTCAGTTATGAAGTGTTTGAAGAATTGCGGATGATTTCCAATCTCGTCTGTAACGATCGGCATCAAGTGCAATTGGTCATCGCCGGCAGCCGGTCGCTGGAAGAAAAACTCGCTCACCCGCAACTCGATTCACTGAATCAGCGGATTCATACTCGGTGTTACCTGCCGCGAATGACTCGAGATGAAACGATGTTCTTCGTGCTGGATCAAATGCGACAATGCGGAACCGATGGGAAGAAAATCTTTCAACCATCGGCACTGCAGAAAATCCACGATTTAACCGATGGCGTGCCGCGGCTCGTGTGCCAACTTGCCGACGCCACATTAAAAATCACGTGTGCCCAAAACTTAACGGTCGTTGCCGCTCGCGACGTGCAAATCGCCTGGTCCGACCTGCAACAGTTGCCTCTGCCCGAAAACGCCGTCGACGCGGCCGAGACCGGCACGGCGCCGGTTTCGGCTGAAGGCATCATTGAATTTGGTGATTTGAGCGACGAGCCGCCGGCCGCCGCCACCACAACCTCTGGCCAGCAAGAAGAGTTTTTCGTCGAACCGTCCCTCGGCGATGCGGACGTCACCGATTTGACCGCCGACGATATGCGATTCTCGGAAATACCGGTGTCCCATTCGATGGCAGATGAATTGGCTG
>JBFILF010000025.1:0-22291 GCA_041599835.1 Pirellulaceae bacterium | reverse complement strand
AGGCGCGACCAGCAGCAACCCGGTGTCGAGGGAATCATCGAATCTTACGAACTGGCGTTTCGCATGCAGGATACCCTCCCCAGCCTCATGGATATTCGCCAGGAATCCGACGAAACGCGGGCGTTGTACGGAATTGACGAAAATCCCACCGATCAATTCGGCCGGCAATGCCTGCTGGCTCGGCGATTTGTTGAAGCCGGCGTACGATTTGTAGAACTAACACATGGCAGTTGGGATCACCATGCCAATCTGCAACAACAGCTGTCCAATTCCTGTTCGCAAGTCGACAAACCAATCGCCGGTTTACTGGAAGATTTGAAACGCCGTGATTTGTTGCAAGACACCCTCGTCATTTGGGCCGGTGAGTTTGGCCGGACTCCCGATGCGCAAAACGGCAACGGCCGCGACCACAACAACAAGGGCTATACGAGTTGGATGGCCGGCGGCGGTGTCAAAGGCGGATTCAGTTACGGCACGACCGATGAATATGGTTACGAAGCCGTCGACGGCAAATGCCACATTCACGATTGGCATGCCACCATCTTGCACTTGTTGGGACTCGATCACCAACAATTGACGTATCGCTACGCGGGTCGAGATTTTCGATTGACCGACGTCCACGGAAATGTATTAACCGACATCATCGGCTGACGTCCGCCGCTTTAGGGCGATCAGCATTTCACGCTTGCCGCCAGGTGGACCGGGACGTTTGTCCACGTCAAAACCGACAGCGGTCAGCCGCCGCTGTATTTCTGATTTGCAGCAATACGTCGCCAGCGTTCCTCCGCTTGTCAACCGATCGTGCAGGCTGGCCAAGTAAGATTCCGTCCAAAGTTTCGCATTGGCGCTGGGGCTGAATGGATCGAAATAAATGCAATCGAATATTCCGCTCGGTATGGTCTGGGCGTCTCGCCAATACACTTGAAATTCCACAGTAAGTCTTGGAGGGCGGCCGGCGAACATTTCGAATCGGCACCCGCTCGGATCAGATTGTGTCAAGCACGACGCCAACTGATCAATTAGTTCGCCGTGATCCAGCAGCTGACGATAGCCTAATTCGTTTGTCTGGTTCGGGTCAATTTTCCACAAATCGACGCCCGTGTAGTCCAAGCGGGTCCCCTGCTTAAGCGCCGCGTCTGCGGTTAACAAGAAATTTAGACCGGTTCCAAATCCAATCTCCAATAGCCGCGTCGGCCGTCCCTGTTCGAGTCGCGATTGGACGCCGCTATTGATCAGAAACACGTGCCTGGCCTCCGACGCGGCGCCGGCCGTAGAATGAAACGCTTCGCCAGACGCCTCGCAATACAGTGTGCGGCTGCCATCGTTGGTCAAAACAACTTTCATGCGTTAATCGTGGTCCCGACCCGGCGCGACCGCCATCTCGGTATTATTGAGCTGCTGAGGGCATATTGCCAATTGAATTCGCTTGCTCAAACTCTTCCCGCGGCCGGCTCCGCAGCAACAATAGGCTCGCTCCAAAAACCGTCAACACCATGCCACCGCCTAATATCGCCACAGGCACATTTTGCTGGTCGGCCGTGATCCAACCCCATTCGATCAGGTCGTCGCGCAAATACGAGACGGACAACGTCATTGCATTATGAATTCCGTGCAGGATCATTCCGGGCAATACGCTGCCAGTGCGAAAACAAACCCATCCGAGGATGATTCCCATGATGGTGGTCGGCAGCACCCGGCCCACGCCGATTCCGCTGGCGGTGATCAAATGGAAAACGCCAAACATGACGCCTGTGGTAAGGATGGTTTTCCACGGTGACATCGCGCGGCGAAGCGCTTGGAACAGCAGGCCACGGAAAAACAATTCTTCAAATATGGCCGGAACCAGGGCAAAGCAGCCTAACACCCACCACAGCGGCAACAACCGCAGTTTTGCCGCCTGCAATTCCGCTTGCTCCAGCAACTCCGAACGGGAATCTTGTCCACTGGCCTGCATCACTTCGATCCATTGGCCCGACGATGCAATCGCTTGCAGCAACAACGGACCCAGTCCCACGCCTAACAGCGCGGCAGCAAGCAAACCAAGGAAAGAGGGCAGCCGCAATCGAAATCCGCTCAAAAATCGCACCCGGTGAAACAAGGCGATGGCCAGCGGCACTAAAAAGAAAACCGCTATGATGCCGGCGGCTGCCAATAAACTTTGTTGCTTCACCAGAGGCAACTGTCCTTGTCGAACCGATTCCGACTGCAGTTCACTGGCCTGCGTAATGGCCGTTTCCGGATCGACGGTGCGGGCCAAAATTCCTTGCCAAATAAATGTAGCGGGAAACAACAACGCCAGGCACAGCATGGCCAGTGACGCACTGGCCACCGGACACGGTTCCTTGGGTCGGCGGAACAGTGTGCCGATGCCCTGGGAATCTCCGTAGAGCACGTTGGCCGTCCCAAAAAACCTTGCCGCAATCGTGATTGCCAGGGCTGCGTAAAACATCGTGGCACCGACGGTCACGATCCCTGCCGTCACGCTGGCATTGCCTTGCAACACGTCACGCGACAGCAACACGATGTTGACCAGCGGCGTGATCGCCCACAGGCTGTTCAACTCCAAACCTGGTTTGAGACTGATCAATCCCGGCGCCAACGCCACCAGCATGACTGGGATCAAATACGCCTGACCTTCTTTGAAGCTTCGGGCAAAGCTGCTGATGACCAATAATACGGACGCAAAAAAACCGGCGAACAGAACGAGCAAGCCGAGAATCTGCGCCACCATTAACAGCGTCAGACCCTGTTCTCCAAACAATACGGTGTCGAGTCGAAATACCCAAATGGTGATGGTCATGCCGATCAGATTCAGCAACGCCGTCAACATCGCCACGGAAACGACCGCCACCAGCTTGCCGATTAGAATTCGCATCCGTGGAATCGGCGCGGCAATCATGCTTTCCAGCGTGCCGCGTTCGCGTTCGCCGGCGGTCAAGTCAATTGCCGGGTAAACAGCGCCGGTGATCGTCATCAATGTCAAAATCAAGGGAACCAGGGCCGCAAACGAGATGGTCGCTTTGGACGAGGGCTCAACAATCCGTTCCTCATAAAACGCGGCCAGGCGAGATTGAAGCCCCCGCGACCGCATTACCTGGTTTAACGCGCTGATGTTGTAGGTCATGAGGATCCGCTCAAGCAGTTTGACGGCCTCTAAGCTGCGCGGAGATTGATCGCGATACAGCAGCTCAAATTGCGCGGTTCGCTGTCGCCCTTGCACGGTTTGACCACCTTCGACCCTAATCCCGACATCCGCCTCCGTTTGGACGGCTTGCTCCAACGTCGACCCGGACTCCTTATCCAGCGTTCGGAAAATGTGGCGTTCGAATAAATCGGTTAAGGCAACCGGTGGCAGCGGGCCGGTCTCACCTGCCCGGCGGTGCTCCCGTTCGGCATCAAATTGCTGAATGACGTTAAACCCGTCGCGCAACATGTTCGCCACACGGGCAAACTCATCCTCTGACTCAAACAAAAATACGAATTGGCCTTCGGCGGTGGCGATCGAAGTCGTTTGCAGGCCCGAGGCGAAAAACCCCTGAAACAGCAGGCTAAGAATGGGATAGACGAGCAACGGCATTAAGAACAACGTGACGATCGTCCGCCGGTCGCGGAGCGTTTCGCGAAGCTCTTTAGCAGCCAATCGGTCGAAGCCGATCGGCACCCAGCGGGACGGTTTGCCGGGCGGAGGTAGCGTCCCCGCAGCGTTCACGTTCGACTCAGATTCGCTCACGCAACTTTCGTCTGTTCAATCATATCCAAAAACATGTCGACCAACGTCATTTTGCCGGTCCGCTGCTGAAGCTGCTGCAACGTACCTTCATGACTGAGCACACCGTTGTGCAACAAACCAAATCGGCTGCAGACCCGTTCCGCTTGTTCCAGTCGGTGCGTGCAAAGAATAACTGATTTACCTGCCTGTTGCACCATACCAATGTAATTGAACACAACCTGGCTGGCGACAACATCCAGTCCCAACGTCGGTTCGTCCAACAACATCGTCGGCGGGTCATGCACCAAGGCTCGCGCCAGATTAATGCGTTGCCGTTGTCCCGTACTGAGCGTCGCACAGCGTTGATCGAGAAACGAATGGCAATCGAGCATGTCGGCCACCATCGCAACGCGGCTGGCGGCCAAATCACCCGTGATGCCGTACACTTCACAAAAGAATACCAGCATTTCCCGTGCTGTGAGCCACTGGTAAATGCCGGCCGTAGCCGAAACAAATCCAATGCGTCGCTTCACTTCATCAGGCGCAATCGATGACCGAAATCCTTCCACTTCGGCATAGCCTCCGTCCGGATTCATCAGCCCCAATATCATCCTCATCGTCGTCGTCTTGCCAGCACCATTGGGACCAAGCAACCCATATACTTCGCCCGGTTCGACCGAAAACGACAACTTGTTGACCGCAAAAAACGGCCTGCCGTTTTTCTCGAAGATCTTCGTTAGCTGTTCCACCCGGATCATGGTCGCACCACGTGTAAGTCCCACCGGCCGCCGAATCCTTTGTTTTAATCGGCCGGCGCCCCGGCTTCCAGTCGCTCAGCAGGTCAGCGACACCCGATACAATTCTCAGAAATTCTCGCAAGATCCCTTGGCAAACTGCGAATAGACCGTTTTACGCCCCATCTATCGAGGAAACCGTCATGTCGTCTGCCGTATGGCCGCATTCGCACCAACCAGGAAAGTACGTGAAATACGTCCCGGTTGGTTACGCCGACACCCACTCCAAGACCGTCGGCTATCTTTTCTGGTTAATCGGCTTCACTGGTGCTCACCGCTTCTATTATGGCAAACCCATCACGGGCATCATCTGGTTCTTCACGTTTGGACTGCTCGGTATCGGCTGGCTGATCGACGTTTTCCTGATTCCGGGAATGGATGAACAGGCGGATCGCAGGTTCGCCGCCGGCGACGTGGACTACAATCTGGCCTGGCTGCTACTCGTTTTCGGCGGCGCATTTGGATTGCATCGATTTGTGCAAGGCAAATGGATTTCCGGGCTGTTGTATTTGTTTACGCTGGGTCTGTTCGGTGTGGGCATTATCTACGATGTGTTGACACTCAACTCGCAACTCGATCTGAGACACCGCGGCTACTATTGGTAAGCTCAGCGGTCATCGGGCGCGTGGGTTATCGGCACGGGGCGCCCTGACATGGCGGCTAGCACTACAGGCGCGGAATGTTAAACGGGAATTGTCGACGGGGCTAATTGCCTGCGATTCTTGCCTTGGCTTGCCGATTCGCTGCCATTTGACTTTTGCCAATTGATGCAATCGCCTCGTTTAAGGCTCCGCCGGTAATGTGGGCGTTCTCGGGCGACGCGGCAAAACACGTCGAGATTGCCGGCCTTGCGGTTGATGCTAATTGTTCCAGCAATGCGGTCCGATTCCATAAAGGCGGAGTGTCTTGGTGCGCGACTTGAAGTCGTGCGCCGGTCGCTTGCGAAGACCGTCCTCGAGTTGACGGCGCGAATCCCTGTGGAGGACTCAACGTGAAAATCAAAATAGTGATTGGCTCGGTCCTGTTGGTTTTATTGTACGGCCCGATGGCCGTAGCGCAATGGCCACAATTCACCCTGGGCAACAATCCTTCATACGAATTTGAGCTTGGCACGCGGATTCTTGATCGCCAAGGTGCCCAACAGGGTATTCCGCTGGTTACGGAAAACCTGACGATGCGCACGTTGTTCACATCGGGCGACGCTACAGATCTCAGTACATCCGCCGGCGCGGACGTGCGATTTTCGCGAACGACCAATCACGGTACGCAGTGGGAGTTTCGGGGTTATTTCAATCATTGGGACAATTTCGTGCAGACCAGCGGCGATTTGCGGTCGCCACTGGTGTTCGGCGTGCCGTTGTCCAATGTCGATTACACGTACGACTCAGACCTTTATAACGTGGAGCTGAATTTCAAGCGCGCAATTCGGCCAGGCGTCACTGTGCTGTGGGGACCGAGATTTCTCAGCTTACAAGAATTCACGCAAATCGAGGCAACGATTCCCAACGGTGCGCCCTCGGGCGGTGACCTGTTGGTCCAAACCGACTCGTCCACAAATAACCCGATGATCGGGGCCCAGATCGGGGCCGAAATTCGACAACCGGTGATCCGAGACGTTTTCGCGATGGGCTTCATCAAAGGCGGCATTTTTGGCACGCCGCAAAAAGCTTCCGTGCAGACGCAGTTGATTGACACCGGTTTCATTGTGCCCGTGGTACTGGCCAACACCAGCGTGTTGGATGAACGGGCGACGCATGCGACTGGCATCGTGGAATTTGGTGGCCGCGTGCACCATGACATCGTACCAGGCCACATCTCGTTCTATGTCGGGTATGAAGCCGCTTGGATTGACGGCGTCGCATTGGGCCCACCGCAAATTCTTAGCGCGGCCACACCGTCGGCGCCATCGCTGCACAATGCCAGCACACCATTCATGCAGGGCATCGTGATCGGCGGCACCGTGCGGCATTAGAAAATACGCGGTGTTCAGGCGAACTCGACCGGAAACGACCTGATCAATGGTGGTGGGACATAGCTCCCAAACTGAGGCCTCACTCCTACGGCTAACCCGGACTAATACGGCTAACCCGGCGCCGCGGAATCGCCGCCTCGCGGCTTTGATTCAATTCATCGGGCACCCTCTTCGGTTGCGCAAATCTCAATGCGGCCAGCAGCGTCGACCTATGGATAAGGCTGGTGAATATACCGTTTGTGTTGGTTAGGGCGAGCTGGAAGTTTTTAGAAACTTTTCAGGTGGGGATGTCCGATAAAGGAAACGAATCAAAACCTGGCATGAAGTCTCAATTGGCTGATGGATTGGCGCCAATTCCCACACCCTCCGTGGAGTGTCAATCCTATGAATGCACTCGACCAACCTTCGATTCTCGTAATCGACCCTGACCCCGTCTCCTTAACGGCAATCTCGGCCATGCTGAACTGTGCGGGTTACCAGGTGTATTGTGCCAAGGACCGCGCGGCGGCTTTGCGCGGTGCCCGCGACATTGAATTGGACTTGATCGTCTGCGACGAGGAGATTGACGAAAGCCAAGGGGCCATGCTCGTGATGGAGCTGCGTTCCATTCCGGATCGCCATGACGTGCCAATTATGTATTTGTCACAACGGCAATTGCCGGACATCATCTCCAGACCTCACGATGGCGGCGCGGCCTATCATATTAAAAAGCCGCTGGAACCAAACCTGATGTTGGAAATGGTCAAACAAGCACTTGTCGAATTGCCCCTGATCAACCACCAGGTTGGAAATCAGCTGAACAAACCGCACTTCCCGGTAACTGCGGTGACAAAGATCGATTTCGGTTCGAGCTTTCAGCACCAATAACGGCGATCTGCCGACCATCGCGCGATTTGCCTAATCTTGTGCTGACCGGGTTTGCACCGTCTGTTGTTCGACCGTCTGTTGTTCGGCTGGCTCTGGTCTCGGTCGCCACACGCAAGGTTGCTGAGGGCTTTTGCTGCGAAGTTTGCCGCATCTTGCAAATCACCAACTTGATATGGACCGTATTTGTCCAGTGGCGAACGTCGGCGGCACGTGGCGGGCGACGCGTTGGTCAGACTAATTCCACTGCACGCTCAACTCCTTTGTGACCCGGAGCGGTCGATCGCGGTAATATAGAGTGAAATTAGGTGAGTCGTTTACTCAGCTAATTCCTAGCACCATTGATCAACCGGATCATTTCCCGGTTGAAGGCTTCGGCAAAACGCCGCGTGGCGTGTGAGTACTCGCGATCAATGACATCAAGCGAATCTTCCGAGGGAACCAGGCAACGACGATCGAAGGCAAACCGCATGGTGCCTTCGACCAGGTTTTGTTGCATCATTGAATTGGTCAGCCACTCGAATCCCGGATGGGTGCGCTGACCGGCGATTACAAACGATTCGGCATCGGGAACTTCGTAGAGCCGGTATTCGCCGTTGTCAAAACTATCTCGAGCTTGTTGGATGGGATCGCTCCAGCGAATGGCCCACGCCCGCAACTGCCAGTATTGCCGCTGCTCCGGGTCGCCAATTCTGGTGGACACGTCGCGGCAGATCTCCACGTAACACAAACAACCGAGAATAAAGCACGACGTGAGAATCATCAGTCCACAAAATCCGTTTATTCCACGACGCATGGCTAATCCTTTAAGGCTTGAGTTATGGGACAATCGTTATGGTGTCGCGGCCCTCGACGGCAGGCGACCGGGCGCTGACCGCCTGGACAACGAACGTCGCTTCGCCAGGCTGAATGGCCCTTAACGTGATGTTGAACGTCAATGTCTCTCCAGCCCGCATTTCCTGTCGCGGTTCAAAACGAAATTGCGTTCCATCGGGCGATGAATCCCGGATCCTCAATCCAGTTTGCGACAGGTCAGGTTGTAACAGTTGCGTTCCCGGCGGCACCAGCAGCGTGATTTCGATTTGCTGATCTGGCACGCTTCGGTTGTTTTGTACCGTGACTTGAAATCTCGCCTCGTTATTAACAGCAATGGTGCGATCGAACGCCGTGACATTGACGCGTAGGTTTCCGGTCGGGTCATCTGGAATACGAATCGGCCCTTCCATGCCGGGCTGTACTGGAATCGCTCCTTCCGCGGGTTCGATTCGAATTGTCACGCCGGTTTGATCGCTGGCACCCAAGGGAGTCGTCACAGCGGCTCGGCTAAAGGCGTCGCCGTCCGGCTGGTTGGTATCGTACAGAACTTCGACAATAGCTTCCTGATTGGGTTCCAGTCGCCCCAAGTCAAACACCAAGTCGTCGCCCAGCCACCGCTGGGGCAAGGGACTCCGCCCAACCGGCGTCATCGAGCGCGAAAAACTGTTTATCAGCGAAACGTCATCCAGCGGCAACGAGCCGACGTTCGTGACTTTCATGCGGACCAGCACTTGTTGACCGACTTGCACCGTGCGATGGCTTTCCATATCCACGCGCACCTGAGGTTGCATGACGTTTTCGACCTGCACGCACCGTCGCGCTCGCGCCGTGTCGCCGCCAGCCGAGCTGATCTCCAAGTTGAAGCATTGCGTACCGCCTTGCGAAGCTCGAAAACTCAAGGGCGGCAAATTTTGCGTTTCGCCCGGCAATATCCGCTCCAACGGCCCGATTTCAACCGGATTTGGAATGCCGATGGCTTCCAGTCCCGGGTCGTATTGCACGCGGACCATTACGTTTTCCAGCGGTTCATCACATTGATTGGTCACGTCGAAGACAAAATCGACCTGGTCCCCCAGCTGGGCTTGTGTCGGGCCGTTGATCTGCAATCCGATACAGGGAACCGCGATCGTCGTTTCCGCGCAAGCTTCCGTTTGCAACTGATCCGTTTGACTGGCAACTTCGAAACACAGCTGCAGCGGACCGCGCTGGTCGGAACGCAACTGGACGTCAATCACGCGGGGTTGGGCCCCAGGTTGGACGTCGCCCAGATTCCACTCCAGCCGGTTGCCGTACTGGCTGGGGCTGGGCGAGCTGGAAATAAACTGTGCCCGTTCGCCGATATCGCTCGTGCTTACCACGACGCCCCGTGCGACCTGGTCGCCAGGATTCGTCACTTCGATTCGGTAGTTGAACGCCTGATTCACGCCAGCGGTGCGTGGGCCGATCGCGCGGATCGTCAGCGCCGGGGAGCTCCAATTGACGGTGGTGATGCCGCTTTCCAGGGTGATCTCGCGATCGCCGAACATAGCCGGGCGAACCACATCGACCCGAACTTGCGTCTGGCCGGCGGCTGCCTGGCCGGCGGGTTGACGAATCTGGACCGGCGCCAAACCTTGAGCGTTCGTGGTCACTTCGGCAGATTGCGTGCCTTGCGGATGAAATTCGGCCGGCACGCCACCGACTATTTGGTAGCGAACCTTCCAGCCTTCGATACCGGTCCCGTCGGAGGCCCGGTTGACGGTCACGGCTAATGGCGCAATCGTTCCGGCCGTGGCCGTGATCGGCAGTGGAATTGACCAGACTCCATCGACCCAGTGAATACGAGTCGTCGATTTTCGTTCAGGCCATGATTCGGTTTTGGGCGCAACGCAGGTCAGGTAACTGGTTCCTTCCGAAGCCGACATCAGACTGATCCAGGCTTGGCCCTTTTGCACTTGCAAGTCATCGACGGGTGTATCGGTCCCGCGTGTGATGAGCTTGGGTTTGAGAGAGGTGCGTCCCCAAGCATAATCGCCGGCGAACTTTTTCGATGACGGCGGGACCAGTTGGTTGAACAATTGATGGTCCATGCCGCCGACCTCGACAATTTGGCCGGCGCTATCCTGAGACAACATCCATTCCAATGGCTGGTTGGTCACGTAGTATCCGTCACCTGCACAAACGCCCGCCATGACAACGACCTCACTGCCAGCCGGGGCTATGATTCGCGACGGCGTCATTAACAGCGTGCCGCGGCGATTCTGCCGGTGTCGCGCCAAGTGGTGATGCAGGTGCGGCGTGCCGAGATGGGCGCCGCAGGTTCCGTCAGCGCAGGCGGCGGGCGGTTGGGGATGCTGAAATGCGGGCACAATGCGCTGGCCCAAACCGACTGTCGGCGGTGGCGTGGCTTGCCGGGGAGTGAGGATCGAGGTGTTGTTGGGCGGCGGCAGAAACACGCCACGCCCAACGGGATCGATCTGGGGCACGCGGATTTGCGCGCAGCCAGCCAACAGGACCGCGACAATGACGAGGCCCGTGGACCAGCAGGTGATCGCAAATCGGCATTTCCCGAGCAAGTGGTTTTTCCCAGGTTGAATGGGCTGAGAAACTTACGCACAGCGCATAGTTCAACTAGCTGGGAAACTCTAGCATGCAAAAACGCCACATGTTGTGATTTGGCAACATGGCGTGGTGAGAAAAAGCGACGCGGAGTATTGGCTTGTGCGAGTTGTTTTCGAACTGCGGATTAGCCGCCCTCCGGTTCGGAACGATCAGTGTTACCGCTACCACCGAACCAGCTGCGCAATCCGGCCCAGGCCTGCCCCACGTAGCGGCCCGTGACAATGCCGGCCGTCACGGTATCGCGACCGGTTGAAAAGTTGTACCACAACGCCTCGATGTAGGGCCGGCTGGATTCTGCCAGAATGACGTGCAAACCACGCTGCTGGATTTCATCCAGACTCTGACGGTAGTGGTCAAACACGTGTTGATCGAACAAGTTGCCGGCCACCCGAATCGTTGACAAGGCTCCTCGCGATGCCGTAGAAACACGGTTTAACGTGAACATCGTCACGGCACTGGACAGCTCGAACAGGCTGACGTTTTGCTGAACCGCCAACTCGTTCATTTGTGTCCACAACCGATCAATTTCAGCAAGCGGAATTAACTTGCCGGGGTCGATCACCGCGACGGCTTCAGCGGTTTGGTCGACCGTCTGTTTTAATCCCTCAATGGATATCGGCGGCATGTCAAAGGCCTCGGCGGTACCGCTGGAGGCGTTGGCCACGGCTTCCAGCAGATCGGCCGTGCTGTCGATAGTGGATTGCGGGTCAATCACACCTTGCTGTTTGAGTTCCTCGCTCAATTGTTGCAGGTAAGCCTTTGATCCATAGGCCAGATCGCTAACGACGGCCAACAGCATTAGCGGCGAAACGTGCAGCGTCGCCACGCCGGCCAAGTCGACAAAGCTGCTGACCGCCTTGCGCGCGACGTAATTCTCGATCGGCGCTTGGGAATCATCGACGTGGGACTTGGCGGTGCCACCCACGTCATTAACCATGAAATCGAGCATTTGGCCAATAAATGTCTGGTAACTTCGCGAATTGCGGAATGCCATTGGGATGACTAGAGCCGCCGACTCCTTGATCGCGCCACCGACCAAAGCCGTGGTACCGCGCAAGGCGCGTTCGGGAAGCGACAGTCCGAACACAAGATAGTCATAGACTGAGGCAGCCGACGGCGATGGTTCGGCCTGTTCGCTAGATGGAGAGCACGATTTCGGTGGTTGGTGTTCTTCTGACACGCGGCGCCTGCCGGCTGTTGTGCGGCAAGAATCGAAACTAACTATTTTTCCGATTCGCCGACATCGGAATTGATTGACAATGGGATGATCTGGTCATGAATCGTCTGGCTGGCCGGCATGTCACGCCCGATCGCGGGTCCCGTTTCTTGTAAGTTGGCGTCCTGGTGTCGCAGTTTCGGTGGAACGACGAAAGGAACAAATCTGGAAACACGCGGTCCCAGCACAAACGGGTCCGTGGCAAATAGCCACCACAGAACTAGTTGGGCAACCGGCAATGCAAGCACCGCGCCGATGGCGATCCGAATCCATTCTCCGGGTCCACCGGTTTTCTTCGTGAATTGGCGTTTATCGCCCCGCAGTTTGGATCGCCGCCGCAAGTCTGCTTCGGAATGGGGTGATCTCCGGATGGCCGTCTTCAGCGGTTTGGGAATAAAATAATCCCCTTCGTCGAGATGGCTTTTGATCTCGGGCGGCTCAGTTATGTCAGATTCAGCCGGTTGATCAGCGACCTGCTTCTGCTTGGCTTTGACAACTGCCGCCGTGGGGATTTGCAGCTCCTCTGCCAATTCGTCAAGGATGTCGTCCATCAACAGGTTTTCATGACAGTGCGGACATTCCAGCGACTCGATCTCCGCCAGGTTATCAGGCAGACGGAACGGCTTTTCGCATTTCAAGCAGGGAACTGCCGAAAGTGCCTTTGCAAGTTCTGATGGCAGGCTCATGTTTTATTCACCGGCTACCCACAAGGATATTACCAACTCAATTATAACAGAATGCCCATGGAAACAGTAAGCGCAATGGGAAGCGCAATTTAGTCGATGGTCCACGACATGCGAAATACGGCATTAACGCTTTACAGGCCATAAATCGGGGCGAGTTTATTGCGCAAATGTTTGATTAACGGTCTGTGGTCGATTGGTTGGCCCGTTACTCGTCGCACCAAATCGTGGGCCCGCCAGCAATTACCAGCTTGATAGATGTTATCGCACAACCAATTGTGCAGTGGTCGAAATTGACCTTTCGCAAATTGGGTTTGCAGTTCGCCGAGTTCGGACTCGGCTGCCTGGTAAAACTGGCTGGCGTATATATTGCCGAGAGAATACGTGGGAAAATATCCGATCAAACCGGCACTCCAGTGAATATCTTGCAAAACACCCTCTCCGTCGGTGGGCGGCGTTATGCCCAAATACTCTTGGTATTTTTGATTCCAGGCCGCTGGCAACTCCGCCACCGGCAACTGCTCGTTCAGCACATCCTGTTCCAATTCAAATCGGATAATGATGTGTAAATTGTACGTGGCTTCGTCCGCCGTGACGCGAATCAGCGAAGGTTTCACCTGGTTGATCGCCGCCAAAAACGCGTCGAGCGGAACATCGCCCAGCGCATTGGCAAATTGCCTCTGGGCGGATGGATAAAAATATTCCCAGAATCCGCGGCTGCGGCCAACCAGGTTTTCCCACAACCGCGATTGAGATTCGTGAATCCCCAGACTGCAGTACCTTCCGGGCGGAAGACCGTAGTGTTGTTTGGGCAATCCCTGTTCATACATCCCATGGCCGGCCTCGTGCAGCGAACCGAAAACGGCGGAGTTCAAAAAATGCTCCGCGTACCTCGTGGTAATCCGGCAATCGGACGGTCCGAGCTCGGTACAAAACGGATGGGGGGCAACGTCGATTTGACCGCTGCCGTAATCAAATCCAATGGCCTTGGTGAGGTCAATGACAAATTGCTTTTGCGCGTCGCATGGAAACCGGCGTCGCAACAGTTCGCCATCAACTCGGTCCGAACTAGAATTGATCTCGGCTAACAATGGCACCAATTGGTTTTTCAATTCATCGAGAACCTGTGTTACTCGTTCCGTTTCCGCGCCCGGTTCAAAGTCATCCAGCAACGCGTCGTACAGGCAATCCATTTCGCCTACCGCCTCGGCTTGTCGGCGTTTGAGTTGGAAAATCTGCTCGAGGTTGGGACGCAGTTTGGCAAAGTCGTCGGTTTGCCGGGCTTCGGTCCACACTTGCTGGCCCTGCGAACAGGCGGCCGCCAGCTCCTGAACCAAATCCACCGGCAACTTGCACTTTTTGGTGAACTGGTACTTTAATTCACGGATGGTCGCGCCCGACTCGCTGTGCGGATCCGCGGCCAATTCGGATTCGGCCAGCTCGGCGAGCCAATCACCCAACCGAGGGTCCGTTTGTCGCCGGTGAATGTTGCCAGCCAAGTACTTGATTTGCTCGGCCCGATACGGACCGCCCGCGGCCGGCAAATGCGTTTGCTGGTCCCAATCCAGCAATGCGCTGATCGTAGCCAGCAATTGCGTCTCGCGGGCGTGGTCGCAAAGTTGTTGGTACGTATCAGCGGCTGGCATTGATCCGATTCAAATAAATCGCGGTTCCAAAAACTCGAGGCCCGTTCGGCTGTGAATCATCGAGGCCGGCTGGCCGTCGTGGTTGGCGAGTGGACTAAACAATGATTTCTTTGATTGGCGAAGCCGGCTCGACGCCCGTCAATCGCTGATCAAGACCCTTGTGTTTGAATCGGAATTGCGCGTGGTTGATGCCCAGCTGGTGCAGTATGGTGGCATTGATATCGCGAATATGAACCGGGTTTTCCGTCACATTGTAACCGAACTCATCGGTTTCGCCGTGCACAGTGCCCCGTTGAATTCCCGCGCCGGCCATCCACATGGTAAAGCAACGCGGATGATGATCGCGCCCATACGTTTTCTTGGTCAGCGCGCCTTGACAATAGATCGTGCGGCCAAATTCGCCGCCCCACACCACCAGTGTTTCATCCAGCAGCCCACGCTGTTTGAGATCCCGAATCAACGCCGCGGCCGGCTGGTCCATGTCCCGGCAATTATTCGGCAAGTCGATTGGGAGGTCGCCATGCTGGTCCCAACCACGGTGAAAGATCTGTACGAAACGCACGCCGCGTTCGGTTAACCGCCTGGCGAGCAAACAGTTGTAGGCAAATGTGCCGGGCTTGTTGACGTCCGGACCATACATGGCCAGCGTCTTTTCCGATTCCCCTGAAGTATCGACCAGATCCGGCACGCTGGCCTGCATTCGAAAGGCCATTTCGTATTGCGCGATTCGGGCCTGCGTTTCCGGGTCGCCCAATTGTTCGTAGGTGTTTTGGTTGAGCCGGTTCAAAGCATCAAGCATTTGCCTGCGCATCTGTGAATTGACGCCGCTTGGATTGCGGAGAAACAACACCGGATCGCGGCCGCTTCGTAACAGCACGCCCTGATGCTTGGACGGCAAGAAGCCGCTGCCCCACAACCGATTGAACAACGCCTGGGCTTCTTTGCGGCCGGTCCACGTTGAGTTCAACACCACAAATGCCGGCAAATTTTCATTTTCGCTGCCCAATCCATAGCTCAGCCACGCGCCCAAGCTGGCTTTGCCAGGCAATTGATCGCCGGTGCAAATGTACGTAATCGCCGGATCGTGATTGATTGCCTCCGTGTGAACGCTTTTTACGATTGAGATTTCATTGACCATGCTGGCCGTGTAGGGCAGCAACTCACTGACCCAGGCACCATCGTGGCCATTGTCGTATTTTTTGAACTGGTAAATCGACGGAGCGATAGGAAAACGGTCCTGCCCCGACGTCATTGTCGTAAGGCGCTGCCCACCGCGAATCGACTCCGGCAACTCCTTGTCGTACCACTCCTGCATAACGGGCTTGTAATCAAACATGTCCAATTGAGACGGCGCACCGGACATAAACAGAAAAATGGCCCGCTTGGCCTTGGGAGCAAAATGCGGCAGACCCGGCAGGCCGACGTTGGAACGCATTGGTCCCTGCGCGGTTATTTTCGACGGCAACAACGTGGCCAATGCTGCGCCGCCCAAGCCCATAGCACCGCGCGAAAAAAACTGACGCCGGGTTTCCAGGCGGACATACCGATCAAACGGGTTTTCGTGAAGTGCCATAACGATTGCGTGGTTAATTTTTGTTGACGAATTCGTCCAAGTTCATCAGGAGGTTGGCGACCATGGTCCACGATGCCAATTCAACGGCATCATAAGACTCTGCCGCCGGAACTTCGCCAATTTGCAGCAAAGCGCGCGCGTTATCCGGCCGTACGGCCAGTTGCTCGCGGAATCCGGTTAACAATCCATTCAACTGAATGTGTTCCAACTCCTTGGCCGGGCGGCCCAGGCATCGCCGATACAACCAGTCTATTCGCCGGGTCGTATCGTTGGAGGTCGGATTGTCATCAATCAGCATCTGGGCCAAATATCGGGCCGCCTCGACGTATTGCGGATCGTTCATCAGCATCAATGCTTGTAAAGGCGTGTTGGTTCGCTCGCGACGGACAATGCATTCTTCGCGCGACGGCGCATCGAAAATCGACATTTGCGGTGGAGGCGCCGTTCGCTTCCAAAACGTGTAAAGACTACGGCGATGGACTTTGTCGTGGCCTTCATCCTTTTTAAACCGGACCGTGTTTGAGCCCGAATAGCCAACAACGAACCACAGTCCGTCCGGCTGCGGTGGTTTGACGCTGGGCCCGCCAATCTTGGGAACCAGCAGGCCGCTAACCGCCAATGCCTGATCGCGCAGCGTTTCGGCATCCAGTCGGTAACGGGGGCTGCGCGCCAGCAAACGGTTCTGTGGATCCAGCGCCCAGTGCTGCTGGGTTTGCCGCGCCGATTGCCGGTACGTGGCCGAGGTGACGAGGTACTTGATCAGCCATTTCACATCCCAGTCATGTTTGACGAATTCCGTAGCCAGGTGATCGAGCAAGTCGGGATGCGAGGGGAATTGGCCTTGGGAGCCAAAATCTTCGCTGGTGGCTACCAAGCCCCGCCCAAACAGTTGTTGCCAGTATCGGTTCACCACAACGCGAGCCGTTAGCGGATGTTCCCCCGAGAACAGCCACATTGCCAGGCCGAGTCGATTGACCGGCGCTCCCTCTGGCAACGCCGAAAACACGGCGGGCACGTGGCGTTCCACCGCATCACCGGGCTGGTCGTATTGACCGCGTTCCAAAAAATGCGCGACGCGGGGTTCGGACGTCTCACGATAGATTAATGTGGTGGGAATTTGGCTTTTCAAGTCGTCTCGCAGTTTGGCAACTTCCCGCAGCTGATTTTTCAGTGGTTCTAAAATGCCACGTGAACCGGCGTAAACGAATTCCACAAAATGTTCGCGTAGTTTTTGTTGGTCCGCCTCGGTCCATTCGGAGGGCTTCTTGCCCACAATCTCTTTGACGGCGCCCGGCAATCCCGAGCCTTTGGTTTCGACGGCCTGACGAATCCAATCCTCGAGGCTACGGTTCGCCGCGAATGCTGGCGGTTGAGTAACTCGCCCGACTTTGTCCCACAACACCCTACCGCCGAACTGGGAAAGCGCAAAACCATTGATCACCTGTCCCGTGCGCAAATTCACTTCGGCAGCCGGGACGCTGATGCGGTGCCAGGTTCCTGCGGCCGGCAAGGAACCCATGTGTTTTCGAGAGGGCGTGCCGTCGCGACCAAAGTTAATCAGGTTTTCCCCCCAATAAATCCGGTGCTCCCAGTTCCCGTCGTTCCATTGCAACATGATCTCCCGCGGCGGTTGCTGGGGATCCAGATAAACGTAGGCGAACAACTCGTCGTTTTCGGCGACCGTCCACGGGGATTTGACAAATTGGATGACGTCTTGAATGAACCCGTCCGACTGACTGACAAATGCCTTGGAGCCGCTTAGCTCAGTCGTCTCGACGGTATGCCAGTTGCCACTTCGCGTTTCGCTTTCTGGCAATTCGTCATCCAGCCAGATTTCCTCCAGCGGATCCGGCACGACTGCCGGCGGATCGTCAGGTTCCACGTATTGCCACGTGGCAACCAGTTGCTTGATGCGGTTTTCCAGCTGCCTCGCCCTTTGCTGATAGTTCTCCAGCTGCGCCATTTGTTCATCGGTGCCGACCATCAACACGGGCGCAGGGTCCTTGCGATTGCCGTCCATCGCATCCCCGTCGAGGCTGTTGAAGAATGCAAACAGCTGGTAGAACTCTTTTTGCGATATGGGATCGAACTTGTGATCATGGCACGAGGCGCAACCGACCGTCAGTCCCAGGAACACGGTGCCCATCGTCGACACGCGGTCCGAAACGTTGCGGACCCGCACTTCCTCCTTGATCGAACCACCTTCGTTAGTGGTGACATGCGCGCGGTTAAACCCCGTGGCGGTCAATTGATCGCGGGTGGGGTTTTCGAGCAAGTCACCCGCTAACTGCTCGATCGCAAAATCGCGAAACGACTGGTTGCGATTGAATGCTTGAATGATCCAGTCGCGGTACGGCCAATGTTCCCGGTAATTGTCCAAATGCAATCCGTGCGTGTCGCCGTACCGTACAACGTCCAGCCAATGCCGGGCCATGTGCTCGCCGAAATGAGGCGACGACAATAGGCGATCGACCAGATTGTCATAGGCATCACCGGTGTCGTTGAGAAACTCGTCCACTTGTCGCGGAGTCGGCGGCAAGCCAATCAAATCCAGGTACAAACGGCGAACCAGCGCGACGCGATCGGCTTCGGGCGATGGCTGCAATCCGTTCAGGCGCTGACGATGTTCAACAAATTGGTCGATCGGATTCCGCGGCCAGTCGCTGTCCAGCTGTGGCGGCCGTGGCGATCGCGGCGGGACGAACGACCAGTGTTCTCCCCAACTCGCACCTTGTTCAATCCAGCGGCGAATCAGTTCGATTTGATGCGCGGTCAGTTGGCGACCGGAATCAACTGGCGGCATTACCATATCGGCGTCATCGGAGACCAGCCGCAGATACAGCTCACTGTCACTCGGTTCGCCGGGAACGATAACGCCAACATCGTCAAAAACGCTGGATTGCACGTCCAGTCGAAGTTCGGTTTGACGGTGATGCTCGTCAGGACCGTGACATTTAAAACAGGTATCCGACAATATCGGCCGGATGTCACGACTGAAATCGACAGATCGATTCGGGTTGTCCTGGGCGGCGGCGACCGCGGTCACACAACTGACAACCGCCACAGCCCAAATATTGGGTAAACGCATACAAACAACGGTGCTAATGGACGGGTAAGTGGTTGAAATCAATATAATTTCAGAATGATTTCTGGAAAAGCTTTGGTCGGCTGGTGGCGCCCCAACAGCCGTGCTGCAAGGACAAAAAAACCCGGCATCGAGCGATGCCGGGCCATTAATTTCCGCCAATTGTGACGCTTATCGTCGGGGAGACGCCCCCCCACCTACGGCCGACGCGGCGGTTGTCGAATGGACTTGAGGATCCAAAGCCGCTTCGATATCGGCGATGACTTGGGCCAGGTGGGCCTGCGTGATGGTGCTGACGAGAATCGCCTTTTCGCCGTTGGCTGTGGACGTGTAGCCAACGATGTCTGGTTGCGTCCGGCTGCGAGCGACGTCGCGAATCAGTTTCAACTGGGCTCGGGCCAGCGCCGGTAAATCCGATTTGTCGGACTTGTCCTTGACGCGTTCGGCCAGCAGATCGATGTGCGCCCGCTGCAAATTGCGACGGTACAGATCGATTTCGGGCGATTTGGACTCCAGTTCCGACCAGATGCCTTGCCGCAAATCCTCCAACAATTCAATTGGCTCATAAAACTGGTCGTCCTGGCTGCCCGCGTCACTGCGGTGGATATGCTCGGCCATCCGCTCTACACGATCTGTGTTGATCAGCGACCTGAGAATTGAACGCTGGCTTTGAAGAATCCGATCTGCCGCACCGTCAGCTTCCAGCCGCATCGTGATTTCTGGGTTGACAAGTTTTTCGTTTGTTAAAAACGTATGGTCAATCAGGAATTTGACTGCCGACTGCTGGCGTTCGGCGTCGATCGGATGAAAACGCTGGTCGGCATCACCGTAAAACAGGTTGATTTTTTCAAAGCCGCCCACGATGCCGGTAACGTGGGAAAGTTCCCGGGTCCGTTGCCTTAATAACTGCTCGTACATGTTTTCCAACAGAGAATAGTCTTCGCCTTCCTGGCAACAGGCTGACACGAGGTATTCCGCGATCCGGTCAATGTTTTTCAAGCCCAGTTCCGTGGCCAGCAACGAATCGCTGCCCAGATCCTCCGTCTGGCGGGTCGGATCTTCGCTGGGATCCGCATTGCCGAAACGGTAAAGCGGATTGTCTTTTTGCTTGTCGACCAGCTGTTTCAGCCCTTTTTCTTCCGCGTCGGTGGACTCGAATTGGCGATAGCCCCATTCGACGGCAAAGAAATCGTACGGGCCAATTTTGGGAATCAGGGTGGCGTTGTCGCCGGGCTGGGCCACGTAATTGAATCGACCATAGTCCATGATCGACGCCTCGGTGCCCCACTTGGCGGTGAAGTCGGCGTCGCGGAGGTTTTCGATGGTGAATGCCGAAGAGGCTTTCATGTTATGGGGGAAGCCGATGGAATGGCCGACTTCGTGAGCGACGACGTACGCCAACAGTTCGCCCACCAGGTCGTCCGGCATCGGCAGCTTTTGTGCGCGCTCGTCACAGGCCGACGCTTGCACAAAATACCAATCGCGGCACAGCTTCAACACATTGTGATAAATCCTGACATCGGCTTCCAGGATTTCGCCGGTTCTCGGATCGTGAATATGGGGCCCGAATGCGTTTTCAATCGTCGAGGGCAGCCAACGAATCGTCGAGATTCTCGCGTCTTCGGCGTCCCAACTGGGATCTTCCTTTTCGCTGGGCGCCAGTTTCCCGATGATTGCATTCTTGAAACCGGCGGCTTCAAAGGCGGGTTGCCACATTTCGATGCCTTGCTTGACAAACGGTTTCCATTTTTCCGGCACGCCGCGTCCCACATAAAACACGATGGGCTCAACCGGCTCTGATACGTCCGCCTTGGGGTCTTTTTTCTCCAGTCTCCAACGGGTGATGTAGCGGACCGACTCCACCTCGTGATTTTCGTCTTCCGCATAATCTTGGAAGCCGACGGTGAAAAAGCCCACGCGCTCGTCGTACTCGCGAGAAGCCATCGGCCGGTCCGGCAGTTTTTTCATGCTGTGATGCAAGACGACGGTGACGGCTGACTGGGAAGGATCCCGACGCGTTTCGCTGCGTTGCGGGCGGCGACGCGGCGACGATTGGGCAGAACTGCTGTTGCCGGTCGAGATCTTGTAAGTCGCCAAAACCTTGACGTCGACATTTTCGGGAAATGTCTTGATCTCCTCGAAAAACGAACGGCCGGCATCCATACTTTGAGCATTCAGGCTGCGCGCCGCGCTAAATTCGCTGACATCGGTCGTGAACAGCGACGTGACATCAATCACCGGCTTTTTGTCCGTTCCCCAGGCTTTGACGGGGAACGACTTGATAATCGGGGCAAGGTTAGTGGATTCGACCGCGGATTTGATTGAAGTCTGCTCGCTGTCACTGGCGCGAATGGAATACTTGACATCGCGCAACAGAACATGTTTGCCGCGCATTTCCCAACGGACAACGCGGTCGCGAACCGGCATGCCGGCGTAACTGAATCCAGCTTGAGTTTTGCCGATTTGCACCACCCACAACATGTCCTTGTTCAGCTGGTCAACCGGGATTTCGTAGAAAAGTTTGTCTTCGATTTGATGTGCGACGAACAATCCGCGATGGGTGACGGCATCTTCGGTGACGACTTCGTCGTACGGCTTTATATCGTCTTTCTTTTTCTCCGCATTGTCACTTTTCTCGGCATTGCGGTCGCCCCCTGGCCGGCCGAGGCTGCGCTGCGGCGCCGCCTGAGCAACTTCCGCCAGCAAGCCAATCGAAACACCGATCAACGTCACCCATACCAACCATCGATTTTGGAAAACCATGATTTCCTCCCGAAAAAACTATTGGATTGTGAAATCATGCTCCGTAGATATCCGTTTCTGTCAACGGAACACTAAAATTAATACAGCGACTAAATACAGCGAGTTCGCGACGAGATTCGCAAATCACTTTCAATCGTCCAGCAACACTCCGCTGCAACTGCGTTCAAGATTGTGACGATTGCCGCTTGTCATGAACAGCAGCCATCTCCAAGATAATTGGAACGAAGATGATTTGGTCGCAAATTTTCTTTGCCGGCTTGCACCGCCGTGAAACATCGCACGCGAAGCGAACTGCGCATTGACCCTGTTAACCAAGGCAATTTAGAATCGAGTACGCGAACGACGGAGACTTTAACATGACACAGCTCGATTGGAGCTACCACCGTCCCGGGTGAAAGACGTGCGGCAAGACGCAAGAGTATCTTGCGGAGGCGGGCATTGAAGCGGCGACAGAGGTCAATGCCAAAAAAGAACCATATGATGGCGGGCGGGCACTGATATTGGCCAGCGGCGTGGACGAGATCTACGTCGCCAAAGGCAAACAAATCGTGCATTTGAATTTGAAACGT
>JBFILF010000024.1:0-22982 GCA_041599835.1 Pirellulaceae bacterium | reverse complement strand
GCGCCCGACCAACCGTTCTTCACGCCGCTATTCTCTGGCCCTCATCCGTCTGCGGCGAAAACTGGCCGCAGCCACCTTCTCCCCGCGGGAGAAGGCCGGCCGAACAGGCTGACACCCATCACGATTCGCCACTTAACGCCCGCTGCATGTCAAACGCCTGCCGCGTCAACCGCACGTCGTGCACGCGGACAATATTTACGCGCTGCGTTGCCAGGAATAACGATACGGCCAGTGTGCCGGCGATGCGCTCGGCCGACGAATCGTTTGTCAACTTGCCGATAAACCCCTTGCGGCTGTGACCGACCAGTACCGGGCAGCCCAACCGATGAAACTCAGCCACGTGGCGAATCAGCTGCACGTTGTGCTGGTGCGTTTTGCCAAATCCGATCCCCGGATCGACGCAAATCCGATCGGCCGCGACGCCGGCGTCGCGCAAAGCGGCAATGCGGTCGGCCAAATAATCGCGGACTTCGGCAACCACATCGTCATAGCACGGATCATCTTGCATCGTTTGGGGTGTGCCCTGCATATGCATGAGGCATACGCCGGCGGCGGATTGAATCGCCACATCGACCATGGCCGGGTCACCGGTCAGAGCGGTCACGTCGTTGATGACTTCGGCACCGGCCGCGATGGCTTGCCGAGCCACACTGGATTTGGACGTATCCACCGAGATCGGAACGGGGCATTGCCGGGCAACGGTTTCGATTACCGGCAGGATGCGGTCCAGTTCTTCGCTGGCACTCACGGCCTCGGCGTAGGGCCGCGTACTTTCACCGCCGATATCGAGTATATCCGCGCCTTCGTCGGCCAATTGCAGCGCGTGATCGACGGCGCGGTGCGGATCGAAATACTGGCCGCCATCGGAAAAGCTGTCGGGCGTCACATTGACGATGCCCATGATCGCCGGCTGCGGACCGAAATGCAGCGTGTGGCGCTTCAATTTCCAAGCGCGGCGATGGGCGGCGTCGCCGGATGTTCGTTTGTCGGTCCCGCTCAATCCAGATCCAACTGTTTGAAAATCGGCAAGTGGCGGTAATACACTTCCAGCGTGCAGACGGCCAGTGCCGTAACGTAAACTCGTCCCCCGGAGTTGCCCCATTGGAATTCCTTGGGATTCCAGCTTCCGGGATATTTGCCGCCGCGCTGCTGTTTGACAACCAACAAATCTCGCAGGTGGCGATTCCATATCTTCCACGGCCGGCCACCGTAATGATGCATGACTTGCGTGGCGTAGTAATAGTAGTACAGGTTCATATTGTCTTCATCGGGCAAGGCGTTGTTCAGCAGCCAATTGACGGCGTACATCATTCTTGGATCGTCGCGGCGCCAGCCCAGGTACATGCGGCACAACATCGCTTCGGCGGTCATCGCCGCTCGCGGTCGCCCGTCGGCAGGCAAGTAACGATACAGGGCGCCGGCCGGGGCCGTCCGCCATTTTTGTACCTGGTAAGGGCGGCTGGTCAGGTCGAGAAAATAGTCGGCCAGTTTCAACGTCGCATCATCCACTTCCAGACCCGTATGGGACCCGCGGGCACTTTGCAACGCCATCAATTGCCATCCAACCACACTCGTGTCGCCGGCATTGCCGGGCCGGTAACGCCAGCCGCCGTGTTTGTGTTGGGCGCGTTCGATGAATTGAATCGCCTTTTGGGCCGGCTCGCGGAACCGCTCATCGCCCGTCATCGCCAGCGCCTCGACCAGCACCAGCGATGCCTGTCCGTGAGCGTACATGCCAGCTTCCGAGGTGATGCCATAGCGGAGGTCGCCGTCGCTTTCCTGATGATCGATCAACCATTTCAAGCCGCGCGTCACAGTGACTTTGTAGCGGCCATGCTCATGAGTTTGGCTGGCCCCCAAAAACGGCAGCAAGGCCAACGACGTCGCCGCGGCATCACCTTTATTGTCCGGATCGTCGTGATTCCAGTACTTGGACAGGCTCCAGCTGCCGTCGCGATTCTGAACCGACGCCAACCAACGGAGTCCACGGGAGACGGCAGCCTCGGTCAACGTCGTTCCCCCTTCGCGGCGGACCATCTCATTGCGCAGCCGCGGATCACGGGTGGCCACCGAATAAGGACTGGCCCGCGCCGTGACTTCATCGACCACCCGTCGCAAATCGGGCCGCGGCGCCACGGGCTCGGGGTCGACCAACAACTCCCTGGCATCCTGGTCGGCCCGAACTTGGACCTCCCTGAGTTCCCTCTCAATTTCCTGACGATTCAAGGGTGTGGGCGAGTCGTATTCCAGTGGGTCGTCGGGATCGTAATCAAACGTAACACCACCTTCAGTATCTTCGGGGCTGACCGCAGTTGAAATGGTGATGGAATCAAAATATTCGGACTGCGGCAACAAAATAAGCGCCAGTATCAGCAGCAGCGCCAAGTGGACCAGCATGCTAACCACCCAGGCTGGCATCGTGCTCATCGATTTTCGCAGGATGTCGATTAGCCGAGCCCGCGAGTCATCGGAAACATCAGTGTCACCAATTGGTTGTTCGGGCCAATCGGGGCCGTCCATTCGCGCGGCGCGCGGCGGTTGGATCAAATCCGCCGGTCGTGTCGAAACGGCATCGGCGGCACCGATTTCTTCTGCCAGCTGCATTGCCGCTTGCTGTTGTTCGTAACTCAACTCGATTGAAACGCCACAATTCCAACAGTCCGCAATCATCAGCCACAGCCGCACGGAAACCGGCGCTTCGCAATCGGGGCAACCGCACATGACCGCATTGCCGCAGGTCCAGACCGGGCCATCGGCAGTATGAATGACGCGGTGTTTGTTTTTGCCCAGGGGGTGAGACCTGCGACCGGCCGACCGATCGTCCAGGGGCAAGGGGTCGAGTGCGGCTGTTGCGGATGCCGCTTGGCTTAAATCCAGTTGCGGCAGTTCGGGGCTTAGACCAATGGCTCTGGCGGGAAGCTGTTGCAGCCGCTGGGAGATCGCGTGGGGAATCAAGTCGTCTTGCGATGCGGGATTCACGCGGGTGGACATAGACGACTCAAGCTGCTGATTGGAAAGCAGGAATGGAATCCGTTGATTGTTCGCAGTCGGACGGTCCTCTGTCAAATCACGGCTCGTTGGTTTCCGACGCGGCCGAGGGTCTTGCAAACAGGCCTATTATCGCGTCCCCCAGACCGCATTTGGGCGGTATTTTTTGAAGCATTTTTGGGCGACCCACAAGGTTAAGAGGGATGCCCTAAAGGACTCAAAACCGCGGCGGCAACCCCTCACCATAAACCTTTATTTGCCAATGACTTAGGATCTACCAAATAAGGCTGGTGCCGTTGTTGTTTGGGCAAAAAAATGGTACACTGACGCCTGCAGTTTTAGGAGTGAATTTGGAAGCGGGGGCATCCGCGAAATGCGGTTTTTTGGCGACCGCCCCGGACTGGCGAATTCCAATGATTTGGCCTGAGCATCCAGGCCACGTTTTGTTTTAAATCAGCTGCGGCTGTTCAGTTAAGCAAAGGAAATCGGGATGTCGAGCGACATCACACAACCTCCCGATGACGGCGGCAACGGCGATGCCGAAAACGGCAATCTGTACGAGCAGATGCCGATCGAACAGGAGCTCAAAGACAGTTACCTGACGTACGCCATGAGCGTCATCGTATCCCGTGCGTTGCCGGACGTGCGCGACGGTTTGAAGCCCTCGCAACGCCGCATCCTGGTCGCCATGAATGATCTGAATCTGGGGCCGGGCGCCAGTCGGGTCAAGTGCGCCAAAATATCGGGCGATACCAGTGGCAATTATCATCCGCACGGCGAGAGCATTGTGTACCCGACGTTAGTCCGCATGGCTCAGGAATGGAACATGCGGCACGTGCTGATCGACAAGCAGGGAAATTTCGGCTCGATCGCCGGCCTGCCGCCGGCGGCGATGCGGTATACGGAAGCGCGGTTGTCGCCGGTGGCGTCCTTGATGCTGGACGATCTAAGACTTGACACCGTCGACTACATCGCCACGTATGACGAACGCCGCACCGAACCGACGGTACTGCCCAGCAAGTTTCCCAATTTGCTGGTAAACGGTTCCAGCGGGATTGCCGTCAGCATGGCTACATCGATTCCGCCTCATAATCTCGGCGAGGTGTGCGATGCGTTGACGCTGATCATCGATCATCCCGAGGCATCGATCGATGAGATCATGGAGGTGTTGCCGGGGCCGGACTTCCCAACGGGCGGCATCATTTGTGGTCGCACCGGCATCCGCCGCGCGTATCATACCGGCCGCAGCACGATTGTGTTGCGCGCCCGTTGCGAAATTGAAGAATCCACCCGGGGCCGGCACTGCATCGTCGTCTCGGAGATTCCGTACACGCAAACGCGCGATTCGGTCGTGGAAAAAATTGCCAACCTGGTCAAGGACGATCGAGTTAAAGGCATCGCGGGGATCAAGGACGTCAGTGACCTCAAGGAACCGGTCAAGTTGTTGATCGACGTCCGCAGCGATGCCGACCCGGACATAGTGCTCAACCAGCTGTACCAGTTTTCGCCGCTGCAATCATCCTTTTCGATGATCTTTTTGGCGCTGGTGGACGGCAAACCGCGCGAGCTGTCAATCAAGCAATTGCTGCAGGAATTTATTCGACATCGCGTCAACGTGATTCGCCGCCGCACGCAATTCCTGCTGCTTCGCGCACGCCGCCGCAAACATACGATCGAAGGCCTGTTGCTGGCGCTGGCCAACATCGACGAGATCATTGAAACGATCCGCAATTCACAAACGCTGGCCGAGGCCAAGACGAAGTTGATGGATATCCGCTGTCCTGCCGCGATGATGCAGCGGGCATTGGGCGAGGACGGGTTCCAAGCCTTTCAGGATGAGCGGGGGGTCGCCGACGAGTACAGCCTGACCGCTGTGCAAGCCGATGCCATTCTCAAAATGACGCTGGGCCAGCTGGTCAATCTTGAACAGGAAAAACTTGGTGGCGAGCATCGCAATCTGCTGGAGGAAATCGCCGGCCACCTGGAAACCTTGTCGGACGAAAAAAACATTCTCAAGATCGTCAAAAGTGACCTGAGCGAAATCAAACGGAAATACGCTGACCAACGTCGCACCGAAATCACCGGTGAAGAGATCGGCAACATCGACGTCGAAGACTTGATCGAAGAAGAGAACATGGTGGTGTCGATCAGCCACCGCGGTTACATCAAGCGAACTCCGGTCAGCACCTACCGGGCCCAGCGCCGTGGCGGCAAAGGCATGAAAGGGGCTAAGACCGAGGATGAGGACCCGATCGAGCACGTGTTCGCGGCCAGCACGCACGATTACTTGTTGTTCTTCTCCACCAAGGGCAAAGTTTACTGGCGCAAAGTCTACGAATTGCCCCAGTTGCGGCGGGACAGCCGGGGCCGCGCCATTGTCAATCTGTTGAGCTTGAGCGATGGCGAAGAGATCGCCGACTGCCGTGCCATCCGCGATTTCACCGCGGAAGATCATTTTCTGTTGATGGCCACCAAAAAAGGCCTCGTCAAGAAAACGCCACTCAAGGCGTACGGCCGGCCCAAGCGCGGTGGCATCATCGCAATCAAGTTGCGCGAAGATGACGAATTGATTGACGTCGTCGTAGCGAAATCAGGCGATGACATTGTTCTGGCCACGGCCAATGGCATGGCCATCCGTTTCGCAGAATCCGATGCCCGACCAATGGGCCGCAATACGACGGGCGTCAAAGGGATTTCCTTAAGCGGCGACGATGAGTTGGTTGGCATGGTGGTGGTCGACCCCGAGGCAACTTTGTTGACCGCCTGCGAACACGGTTACGGGAAACGCACTCATTTCGGAGCCTCCAGCGACGAACCGGATGATGCCACGTCCAGCGCCATGCGCTATCGCCGGCAGAAGCGCGGCGGCAAGGGCGTGCGCGATATCAAAACCACCAGGCGTAACGGCAAAGTCATCAGCATCGTGCGCGTCCAAGACAGCGACGAAATTTTGTTGATGACGGCGCGAGGTAAATTGCAACGCATCGTGTGCAGCGATATCAAGCCGATCGGTAGAAATACACAGGGTGTTCGCATCATGACGCTGGACGAAGCGGACACCCTGGCGGCCGTCGTGCCGGTGCCACCCGATGAAAATGGCGACGTTTAAGCGGGTTTAACAGCTATTTTTGTGGCGTGTGCCTGGCGCCTGGCGTCCCCGCGGCAAACCAGCTAGCCGCCCCGCACTGCTGTCACTATTGGCGGATTCGTCTTTATTCAATCATGCCTTTTCGACAAAATTAGCAACTCCCAATTTCTGTCTCTTTACCTGAATCAAGGACGAAATAGGTTGGGTATATTGGGCAACTCAAAATCGACGCCCGCCATTGATCACGGATAAGCAGATTCACCATTCGTTAACGGTTCACGCCGCATTGGAAATTCATTTATGAACATTGCCATAATTGGTACGGGATATGTTGGGCTAGTTACAGGCACTTGCTTTGCCGATTGTGGCAACCAGGTGACATGCGTCGATATCGATCAATCGAAAATTGACGCGCTGAACCAGGGGAAAATTCCCATCTACGAACCCGGCTTGTCGGAATTAGTCGTGCGCAATGCCACGGCGGGTAGGCTGCAGTTCACCACAAACCTGGCGGAAGCCGTGCGCGAAGCCAAGATCGTGTACCTGGCCGTCGGCACGCCACAAGCCGACGACGGCGCTGCCGATTTGTCGGCGCTGTGGAGTGTCGTTGACTCGATCGCCGAACACATTCGCGATGAAGTGATCGTCGTCACCAAAAGTACGGTGCCGGTCGGCACCAATGCCGGCATTTACGAGCGGCTGAATAAACACAACGGCAAAACCTATCACGTCGCCAGCAACCCAGAGTTCCTGAAAGAAGGCGCTGCCATCAACGACTTCATGTATCCCGACCGTGTCGTCGTTGGGGTTCGTGAACCAATGGTGGCGGAAGTGCTCAAGGAACTGTATTCGCCCTTTTTGCGCACCGACAAACCGTTTCTGGTCATGTCACCCGAGAGCGCCGAGCTGACGAAGTATGTCGCCAACGCCCTGTTGGCAACCAAAATCAGTTTTATTAACGAAATGGCCAACCTGTGTGAACGAATGGGAGGCGATATCAATGATGTGCGGCGCGGCATTGGCCACGATCAACGCATCGGATTTGCTTTCTTGTTTCCCGGTGTCGGTTATGGTGGCAGCTGTTTCCCCAAAGATGTCCGCGCGCTTTCCAGCATGGCCACGGCTCACGGAGTATCGCCGACGATTCTGGACGCAGTCGATGCGGTGAACCACCGGCAAAAACACGTGTTGTTGGAAAAGATCGAAGAGCATTTCCCCGGCAATCTCAGCGACAAGATTTTCGCCGTGTGGGGATTGGCCTTCAAACCGAAAACCGACGACATCCGCGAGGCGCCCGCCCTGGTTTTGATCGACCGGCTGCTGGAGCTGGGCGCCAAGATCCGCGTCTTTGACCCGGAAGCGATGGAGAATGTCCGTACCGTTTACGGCGATAAACTCGAGTATGCCAATCGCTCGATCGACACGCTCAAAGGCGCCGATGTGCTGGTGATCAACACCGAATGGGACGTGTTCCGCCATCCGGACTTTGAGGAAATCAAAGCGATGATGAACACACCGGTGATTTTCGACGGTCGCAACTTGTACGATCCGACTCACCTGGCCGAATTGGGATTCACGTACTTTTCCATTGGCCGACCGCCCATTTGCAATGACGTGCTGGCGGACGCCAGTTAATGGCGCTGCCTATCTCAAACCAAAACGCGCTCGTCAGCGATCGAGTTCGATGTTGGCGCGATCCGGTTCAATCCTCGTCCGGGTTGCGCAGGCAGCTGTCGCCCAGCACGTCCGCCAAAGCCGTGCACAGCCGCTCGGCATTCTGGCGATGGAACACCATTGGCGGTTTGATCTTGATCACGTTATGTAACGGACCGTCGGTGCTGAGTAATATCCGATGTTGTTTCATCCGCTCAACTACATAATCGGCCAACGGGAGGCGGCTACCCGCCAAATGCGTGGCCATTTCAACTCCCAGGAACAACCCGCGACCTCGCACATCGATGATCAGCGAGTGTTCTCGCTGCAACTGTTGCAATTGATCTATTAGATATTGCCCGACCTCTCCGGCGTGCTGCTGCAATTGATCGCGATCGATCACATCCAGCACGGCCATTCCCGCCGCGCAAGAAACCGGATTGCCTCCAAACGTGTTGAAATATTCCATGCCCTGATTAGACGCATCGGCGATTTTCCGATTCGTGATCACTGCACCCATCGGATGCCCGTTGCCGATCGGTTTACCGAGGGTCACGATGTCCGGAATCACCCCGTGCGTTTCGAAGGCCCAGAAGTGCGTACCGATCCGACCAAACCCCGTTTGCACTTCATCGCCAATGCAAACGCCGCCGGCCGCGCGCACTCGCTGAAAGGCCTGCCGCATAAAGCCTTCGGCAATGATCACTTGCCCCCCGCAGCCAGAGATCGACTCGACCAGCATGCCGGCCAGTTTTTTTCCGTCGCGTTCAATTTGTTCAATCGCTCGACCCACGCATTTTGCCATTTCATCGGCAAAAGCAACCGGATCGGCCTGGCAGCGGGGGTCGCTGGCACTGGGCAACGGCACGACATGGGTGTGCGGACCCGAACCAAGGCCGCCGGGGCCATTGAATTTATAGGGACTCAGCTCAACGAGACGCTGCGTGTTACCGTGGTAGGCATGGTCCAATACGATCCACTCGGTTCCGCCAGTTTCGTTCTCGGCTAGCCGCAGCGCCAATTCGTTGGCTTCGCTGCCGCTGCACGTCAAGTAACCCACCTCCAGCCCGTCTGGAAACTTCTCCAGCAACCGCTCAATGTATCGGGTGAAATTTTCGTGCAGGTAACGCGTGTTGGTGTTCAATAATTTCGCCTGACTGGCAATGGCGCCGACCACATGCGGGTGACTGTGACCGACGTGCGCCACGTTGTTCACACAATCGAGGAATTCCCATCCATGCCAGCTGTACAGATACTGCCCCCTGCCTTTGACGATATGCAGAGGCTGCCGATACGAGAGAGCCAAGTTGGAGCCCGCATGCGCTCGACGACTTTGTTGGACGCGGTCTGCTGGATCGGCGACGGCCGTCAGGTCGGGGATTTGCAAGATCAAGTTGGGATCCGGACAGATCGACATCCAAATTCGCGCCGCGTCGGCCGGCGCCACGCCTGGAAAATCACCCCGGTTTTCCAACATGTGCGAGATAACCTGAAAATGTAGATGCGGCACCCAGCCGCCGTTCACATCGCGATCTCCCAAAGTGGCAATCTGCTGGCCCGCGGCAACCGGTTGGCCTGCTTGCAATCCTTCCAGCGACTGACGGCTGAGATGCCCGTACAGCGTGTAGAACGTGCGGCCGGTCGGTTCCCGCTCGTCGGCGATCGCGAATTCAGCATCATGCTCGAGAATGATCGTCGGTCCGTAGTCCAGCGGCAACGCGTTATCTTGAAAACTGTGAATGCGACCCGGCAGCGGACTGTAGATGGGCGAACCGGCGGGAAGAAAGATATCGACGCCCAAGTGAATGGTGCGAGGCGCATCGGATGTGCTCTTGAACTGGTCCGCTTGATATACCAAACGGGGTTCGCCGTAGCGCCCAATGCCGGCGTGGGCTCCGGCATCGCTGATTACCTGGAAGAGAAAGTGTTCCCGATGGGCGGGCGTGTCGATGTGTTCCAATTCCGTGGCCAAGGGGCTTTCCACGCTCATGTCAATCAATTTCCACGAGCTGGGAACCAAATGGACCTCGGTAACGGGAGACATCGTTGCACGGTTGTCCGACAACCAGCGAGTCAACCGGGCGCCCGCGGTCGTCGTTAGCCGGTCGCAAGCGTCGCTGAACGCGGTCAATGCGAGTTGTGGATGCACTTGCTCCAACTGTTGCCACAGTTGTCGTAAGGGACGCTGGCTAACGTACAGATATTGGTCGCCGGCACCCTGTCGGTGGCGGGCCGCCGCCAGACTGAGACTGGCCAGAATCCGCGCCCGGATCAAATCGAACAGCACGTCCAGTTCCTGTGGATCAATCGGCAGCGATGCGTGATAACCGCGAACCACGTGGCAGGCTGCGGCCAGCGGGTTGGTTTGGCCCAGCATCAGGTAGGTGCATGCGATGGCCAACTCTGCAGCGGTCAACGAGTAGAGCGCATCGCCAAAGTCGATGATGCCAGCCATTTTTTGTTGACCGTTGGGCGTCTCCGCCACGATCAAATTGTGATCGTTGGCATCGTTATGAATTACGCTTCTCCGCAGATTTCCCAGCCGGCCGTGGATTTCATCGTCAAAATGATCGACGAACCGGGTCACCACGGATTGCATGTTCGAATCGTCGATTTGCGACAAGTTGTGCCGGATCAATTCTCCCGCTCGCAACAAATCCCAACTCAGCGTTCGGCGGGCGGCCGGGTGGTCGAACGAAAGTAGCGCGCGGTCAATTTGACCGAGTTTGCATCCCACGTCGAAAAGCAATTCGGAGCTGTGCGGCCGGATATGAACCAGCGGTTTGCCTGGCAAGTAGGACAACATGCGCACCGCATGCGACCGCCCATTTGCATCGTCAATCCATTCAATACGTGCCTTGTTGGTAGATTGATGAACTTTCGGAACGGCGAAGGTTGGGCAGCACGCGGCGATGTGCATCATCAGCCGATTTTGGAAGTCCAAAACTTGAGGATCTTCGTCGGAAGCAGAAATCTTCAATACGAAGCGGGCCTGTTCGCCGTCGATGCAAAAATTCTGGTCGCGTTCTGAGGGCATCGACGCGATGGTACCGCTAATTTCGAACAGCTCACCGGCGATTTGCAACGCCCGCTGCGGGCTCAACTGCGGCCGGTTTCGATTGACGTCAACCAGGTTCACGGCATGTCTCTCGCGATCGTCGGTTGGGCTGAACCTCGCCCGGCACTCCGTCGCGGTCGAGATGATGGTTCAGGCCTGTCGCCGCGGCATTTGTTCCAATTGGGCGCGGAGGTGGTCCAGGCTCGGCAGCGAGCCGGCGATCAGCAGGTCATCACCTTGCAGCGTCAACACCGAGCGGCTGGCGAGTATACAGTCGACTTCGTCATTCAGCGCCGTGATCCATCCCGGCAACTCGAATCCGATGCCCAGCGGTTGCTGGATTAACGCCTCGGCGTAGTGCTCGATCAGCTCAAAGGCCCGTTGTGAGGCCTTGCTTCGCGGATCCTTCATGGCCGGTTCCACCAGTGACACGAGCCGATCGACCTGCATCGGATGCACGAACCGTTCGCTGACGCGCTGGGCAATCGTCGCCATTTGAATGGAGTATTTGTCTTGCAGTTTCTTCAGCGAAGCTTCGAACTTGTCGGCTTCGGGATTGACCCGTTCGGTCAACAGGCGCCGCCACAAACGGGCCACGTTGTTTTGCCCGCGGCGGACGAGGGCCTCGTGGGCCCAGACCACCGGTTTCAGATTCCAGCACACTTGCTCGTATTTGCTTCGCAAACGCAAAAAGTCCAGCAGGATATGCAGCAACTGGCCGTTATCGGATTGGGTCGTGGTCGAGTTGTAATCCCGATACTCATTGAAGTTTTCAATGATGGATTCCAATACCACGGTGATATGCTTGACCGCGTCTTTTCGCGGGTAACCTCGTTGCAGCTCGGCCACGATCTTGAGTTCGGACAGGTCGGGCTGCTGTTCCAACTGTGCCAGCCAATGATCCACGCCCTGATGTAGGATAGCCCGGATGTTGGACAAGTTCAGAAATTGTTGGGTGAACATCTGGTCGCCGAATTGCTCAATAAAATTCGTGAGCTTTTTCCACGACGCACCATCTTTGACTTTTTCCAGCACGCTCAATCGCAGCGTTTGGCTGTGGCTCAACCAAATCAGCAACATCGACTCGGTCAACATTTCCAGGCAGTCAAACAGGGCCGTCTCGGCCTGGCGTCGCGCTTGGTTTTTCGGCGTATCCGCATCGGATAATTGATCCTGCATCTGCCCGGCGGCGTCTATCAACGCCTGCACGATAGCCGTGTAGCCCGTGCGGAACAGCTCGTCAAATTCGGTGACGGCACCCTGGCGCACGGTCTGGTTCCGTTCCATCATCAGCGCTGTGTGTATCAGTTCCCGCGTTTCGGTAAGCAAACCCAGCCGCGGCAGGCATTCCAACAGATACGCGATCGAGCATTGGCGCAACCGCGTGGCAACGATTTTCAGCGCGTCGCCCCCCTTGGACAGCGGCACGTACAGCAACGGCTGCTCGCCTAAACAGGAAATGAACTCGTCGAACCGCGATTGGATGGTGAGCGTGTCACGGGTCAACACCGCGGCCAGCATTTCTGTCCACAGCGAGTTTTCGTCGGGAGTCTCCGATCGATCAGCGGTCGCTTCGGTTGCTTTCGCGTCGACGTCCGTGCGGGCCGCATGCTGCTGGATGTTCGACAACAAGGCGGATAGGTGGCGTAGGGCGCGGGTCGACTCGACATTGACGTTGATGGCCGTGTCGAGCAACGTTTCTTTGAACAGCCGATGGCGGTCATACCTCATCAACGACTCAGGGCCACCGTCAGCTTGGGGCAGTGGATAAGCCTGAATCGATTCCACCAGATGCTCCAGTTGCTGGCAATTTTGCTGGGCTTGCCCCGCCCATTCCTCGATTTTGTCGCGCATCGGGCCCGCCAGATCCGGGGCCGTGTCGTGAATTTCAAACCGCCACATCAGCCGGTTGACGATGAGGGCAGATTCCAACCAGTAATTGGCCAGGGCTTCGATGAACTCCAGCCGATCGGTGACCCGTTCCATTTCCAGCTGCAGTTCGTCGTCGGAATGGTCGGATTCGTCAAATACGGAGCCATCGAATCCGTCGTCGGTGGTCTCGCGATACACCATATCTTCGTAAGCCGCGCGGTACGGGTTGTCGTCGTCCGCGGGCAACGACCCGTCGTCGATCATGTCGTCAGCGGGCGTGTGGCGGGGGTGGCGGTTTTCCAATTCGAACGTGGGAGCTTGCCAATGGTCACCGGCATTGGCTTCCATGAAATCGCAGAATTTGCAAACCCGCTTCCAGATCTCCACCGCCTCGTCCTGCGTGGCTCGTTCGTCCAGCATCGATCGCTGCCGCCCAATCCAAATTGAGAACAAGTCTTGAAACGAAACCGCACCTTGCCGCAACGGCAACTGATCGGATTGACTGAGCCAATGAATCAACAGCGCCATGGACGTTACGAAATCGTGCCGCTCGACCAGGCATTGAATGGCCAGGATGTATGCCCGTGGCGAATTGAACAGCCGCGCGTGCTGTGCCCAGAATTGCACGTCACCCCGCTCGGCTCCCGACTTATGCCACAAGTTCAAGGCTTTGGCCACATTCTCGGTCGCATCGAATATCTCTTTCGCATCGACCGAATCGACGCTGGCCACCTCGTGCGCAGCGTATTTCCGCCACCAATCAACGATTTGGATAAAGTATTCTTGCACTCGCTGGCTAAGCTCGCGGTGGTCCGCCGCTTCGGCCGCGATCCACACTTGGGAACAGAATCCGAACAGTTGATCCATCAACAACACCAACTCGTCGGCCCGATGATCGCGAACCGTATTTTCTGTTCCTTGGAACAAGTTGTAATTCGCGTCGAAGCCGATGATGTTCCACGGATCAATTACCGCACCGCAATTGACAGCGCGAATCAGCAAATCAAATAGCCGCGGAATTGTCTCGGCGGCCGCCACGGTATCGCCGTCTTCCAGCGCCTGTTGACCGGCAAACAACAGACAGTCGATCTGGCAAATCATCCGCGCCGAAGCCACCGGTAGCACATTGGCATGGCGGTTGGCAGCCTGATCGTAACCCATCCGCGCAAAGATCAAGGCCAGGTTGACATGCACCATCTGAAAGGCCCGGTAACACGCCAACTGGCGGTTCAAATGCTGGCGGGCGGCCCCAAAGGGTTGTTTGCGCCGCTGGGCCTCCTCGATCAGTCGATTCTGGTGCGGCGGCGAAAGCAAATTCAATAAATGTGTATAGAATTCATCCCGGTAATGAGCGATTTTCGGCAACAACTTCGTTAACGTGACCGTGGAATCGTGGGCCCCCGGACCGCGGCCGCAGATCCCGGCCGCCATCAGCACCGTCCCAGCCAACACCGCTCCCGCTTCAAATACCAGTTCCTCCCGCGGCAACTCCGGTTCCGACTCAACCCGCGATGCCAGCGCATCCAGCGTGACCTGGTGGATCACGAATCGGCGGTAATTGCCTTGGCCATCAATGTGATGTTCATCCCATTGTCCAAAATGGTGATTGGGTCGTTTATTTACCGGGTGATCGAAATCAAACGAACGCGGATCAATCGCCAGTTCGTCCAACAACTTGGGATCGAATTGAGCGAGTTCCAGAATCGAATCGTCCGTTTGATTGAGCAGTTCGATGGCCCGCTGAATGATCTCCTGCTGGTGGCCGTGAACCACGCCGACGTGTTGAATGAAGCAGGGTATCGGTCGCACCCACTCGTGCTCGTACGGCTGCAACTTCTGCGATTCCAACACAGCCACCGGTCGATGGCCGATGAAATCGTTTAACTGGCCGATGGCTTGTTGCACGCTGGCGTCGGTGTCCGACCAACCCGCGGCCAATTGCAGCACCGTTTCAAACGTGCGACCGACAAAAAATGCATTGAAGATGGATTCGGGGCCGCGGTGAAACAGCAGATCGCGGTGATGCTCCATATAGCCGGGCAGGATATGATCAAACACCAATTCGATCGCCCGCCGGGCCTGGTCCGCGTCTTTGAACGTCGAATTGTTTTGGCACGATTCCTCGAGTTGGCGCGACAAAAGCTGATGAACTAAGTCGAAGGGGGGCTGCGACTCGTGTCCGTTCTGCGAAACGAATTGAAACAGCTCGTTCAGACTCTTCAAAAACGCGGCGTCCTCGGCGCCCGACGAAAAATTCAAGTAGCCCAGTACACGCTCCACTTGTTCGCTGACTGCCGCGTCGAACTCCAACTCCGTCATGCGCACATCCCCTGCCGATAGGATTCGAGCGATTCAATTTTCGTCGTGGGTATGTGCATGCGGATTCAATGCGAGGTGCCGCCGACAATACGTCGCTGCGATTCAAATGGACGCCGCGATTCAAATGGACGCCGCGATTCAAGGGACGAGATGCCCCCGCCAGCTGTTGCGGGCAGATTATGCGAATCGCAACCCGATCCGTTATCGTAAGATATGGCCGCCAAAATGGTCTAGGCGGGCAGCCGTCGCCAGCAAGCGTCGAGGCGGCAGTACCGGCGAGTCGTGACGTTTGAGACAAATGCGCCGGTTTGGCTCGATCGGGACCGGCCGGGAGGAAAAGGTTTTGAAATGACATCCGCCAGCCGCTCAATTAGAATATTGAATGGGTAACTTGGCTGGAAACGACCTTGGAATATCGCGAATATCATGAAAACGAATATCTTCTCATTGGTGGTGATCACCGGTTGCGTGCTGCTGGCAAACGCGTCTGTCCAGGCCAACGACTCAGAAGTGGTCAACGCCAGCGCCGCCCGGTTGGCTGGGTTGCAAGTCCAGTGGTATTCCCAAATTCAGGCCGATGCCACCCGTGATCGGTTGGTCGATGCGGACCTGCACGTCCACGATGATCAAGCCGTCACGTATTACGAAATCCGTTACGACAACCAGATTGAACGAATCGGGTTTGATGATCTGAATAATCGGGGCGAGCCCTATGGCCAAGCCGGTGCCCAGGACTGGGTGGGAATCCGCAAGGAAATCCTCGAGGCCGAAGGCAAGACGGTTGATGTCCAGTTGGTCGCCGTTCCCAAAACGACGTTGTACGCGATGACCGACTCCGGTGTCGTTCACGCGCTCGACGCCGAGACGGGAAGCACGCTTTGGACCAGCTTGGTGGGCAAGCGTTTGCACCCCGGCTATGGGTTGGCAGCCAACAACCAATACGTGGTCGCTGTCAAAGGCTCCCAAGCCCATTGTCTGAACAGCGATGACGGTCAACTTGTGTGGACGCGGCCCATTCGCAGTTCGCCCGGCGGTGGCATAGCACTTTCGGATCAGTTCGCGTATCTCACCACCTTTGGTGGATTCCTGCAGGCGATCCCGCTGAACGAAACGGGCATACCGGTCCAGTATTTTATTGGCACTGGCCGCGCCATCAGCGATCCGCTCATCACCAGAAACACCGTTTCCTGGCCATCGGAACGCGGATTTTATTACGTGGCGCGGAACGACCGGGTGGAGTCCATCGATTTTCGGCTGAAAACCGCCTCACGAATTCTGGCACCGGGCGCCGCGGCCGGGGACCTGCTGATCGTCAATTCGTTGGCCGGCAAGGTCTATGCCTTGGATCAGCAACAAGCGTCGATTGCCTGGGAATACGCGATTGGCGAGCGGCTGTGGGAAGGCCCGGTTACCGTCGGCAACGAAATTCTGTTGATCATCAGCGAGGAAAACAACCTGTTTCCGGTGAATCCGCAAACCGGCATGCCGCTGGAGAATTGGCCCCAACAAGTGTCGGGCATTCGCCGATACGTCGGGTCCAGCGAGGATTTGTTGTACTTCATCGATGATCGCCGCAACCTGATTGCATTGCGACGGGCCACCGGTAATCGAGTCTCCAGTCTCCCGGTCGGCGAACAGAACCTGGTGATTCAGAACAACAAAACTGATCGGCTGTATATCGGTTCTGAGGCCGGATCCCTGATGTGCCTCAGCGAAATCGGCAGCGTCCGACCGTTCCTGCACGGCGACGAAATCAAAAAAGCTATGCAACAGCCCGTCAATCCGTTCGACGTCAGCGCGGGCGACGCAACGCAACCGCAAGCCGATTCGAATGCCGATGCCGGCCAGCAGGCGGACAAGCCGGCTGGCGGAAACCCGTTCGACAAAAAATAGACAGTCTCTGGTTTCGTCGCCTGTATTGTCGTCGCCTGTATTGTCATCGCGCCTGAGACAACCGAGCGCGAAGTGTAAGCCGGCTGACCGTGGCGGATTGAACGACCGCGGTCGATGCGCCGGCGGCTTGACCGTTGCCGGATCACGCGACTACAACTGAGTTCTCGCCAGTGATTGGGCAACCTTGTCTGCGATGCAACGCATCCGCTGGTTGCGGCTGGTGGTCGCGTTCTCGGAGGCAATAAAGTGGCTGCGGTATCTTCGGCATTGAACCCGGACCAAGACCAGATGACGGACGCTCCGGTAATTCAGCGGGCGCTAATCAGCGTTAGCGACAAGACGGATTTGGCCGAGTTTGCGCAACAACTGGCCGGCCTGGGAATTGAACTGTATAGCACCGGCGGTACGCGCGAGCATTTGACTGGCCACGGTCTCGAGGCACGAGACATTTCCCAATACACCGAATTTCCAGAAATCCTGGACGGACGGGTCAAAACATTGCATCCGAAAGTGTTTGGCGGCATTCTCTGTCGTCACGATCTGGCCGATGATTTGGCCGTGATCCAGCAATGGGGAATCCAACGGTTTGAGCTGGTCGTTGTCAATCTGTACCCGTTTCAACAAACCGTTGGCCGCCAGGATGTGACGCGTCAGCTGGCCATCGAAAACATTGATATTGGCGGACCCAGCCTGGTCCGCGCCGCGGCCAAGAACAGCGATTTTGTCACGATCGCCACGGACCCCAGGCAATACCCGGAAATCCTGGATGAGATTCGCCAACACGGGCGGACCAGCAGCGCGTTGCGCCGAAAGCTGATGCATCAAGCGTTCGAAATGACGGCCCGCTACGACCGGGCGATCGCCGATTTTTTCGCGCCGCAGCCGGCCGAACCCGGCGCGTTTCCCTCAAAAATCAATCTGTCGCTGAGTCATCAGGCGGACTTGCGATACGGAGAGAACAGCCATCAACCCGCCGCGATCTATGCCAATCCGCAAGACCGCGGTTCCAATCTGATCGCCGCCGAACAACTTCACGGCAAGGCTCTTTCGTTTAACAACTATTTGGATCTGGATGCGGCGCTGGCGATCGCGCAAAGCCTCGAGGAGCCGGCCTGCGCCGTGATCAAACACACCAACCCTTGCGGCGCCGCGGTCGACGACTCGCTCGCCGCCGCCTGCCACCGCGCCTTTGACGGCGACCCCATGAGCGCTTTCGGATCGATCGTGGGCTTCAACCGAATCGTCGACCCGGCCACCGCCGATTTTCTGGCCACTGGCGATCGGTTTGTGGAAGCGATCATTGCGCCGGACTTTCATCCGCAGGCCCTGGAAACGTTGACCCAGCGCCCCAAATGGAAGAAAAACGTGCGGTTGATCCGTTGCCCCCTGCAACCTGCCATCCAGCCACGTGTGGGACTGCGGCAGATTCACGGCGGCATGCTGGTGCAGCATTTGGATGATCGAGCTGACGACCCAGCATCCTGGCAGCAGGTCACTTCGGGCGACTTGGATTCGCAAACACGGCGAGATTTAAAGTTTGCCTGGCACCTGGTCCGCTTTGTGAAATCCAATGCCATCGTGATCGCCAGCCAGAGGGCACTGTGCGGCGTCGGGGCAGGGCAGATGAGCCGAGTGGATGCGGTCAATATCGCGATCGACAAAGCCGGCGACCGCAGCCAGGGAAGCGTTTTGGCATCGGACGCGTTTTTCCCCTTCCGGGATTCGATTGAGTTGGCCGCCGCCGCCGGGATCAAAGCCATCATCCAGCCGGGTGGGTCGGTCAAGGATCCGGAAGTGATCGACGCTTGCCAGCGACACGGCATCCAACTGCTGATGACCGGCCAACGCCATTTTTTGCATTGATGAAACGTCAAATATCGGTGGTTGGCCCGACGCCGGAATTTGTCCGCTGGTCCATCCGGCAGCTTTGTGAATTTCGCGCGGACACCGACATCACCAGTGTCGACGAAACCGAAAAGCGATTGCGGGCCATTCGCGCAGCGGGTCTGGCGATCGGCCAGCGACGAGTGATGGACGACGTCGCCGTCGATGTGGAAGCTGGCAAAGGGTTTCGCCTATCGGAGGTATGTGGCCTGTGGGGTGGAGCGGAACATATCGAAACGGTCTGCCAAAACTGTCCCGCCAATGTATTGGACGAATCAGAATCCGGTCGATGGGCGGGCTGTTACGGCTGGTTGCGACGAGATCAACTGGGGGAGTCGTTTGTCGAATATCTGGACGACGCGTTTCGAGAACTTCAATCGATCGAGCCGCGACTGTCGCGGTTTCCCCAAACGCGGCCCCAGTGGTACGGATTATGGATGGCCGGACAACTGGTATCATGGGAGCTGGGCGTTGTGAACCGGCTGCTTCAGTCCGTGCAGCTTCGTTTGACCCATCTGTCGCCAGCCGTCGAATCGTTTTGCCGAGTGTTGCAGCGTTGCTCTTCCCGGAATCTCACGGTTGATGTCGAGTTGATGCCAAGTGGATTCAGCGACGGCGACGTGTGGACGATCGACCGGCACTGCCAGCGTTGCCGCGGGCCGATGACCACCTCGTCGAAGGGTTGTGGTGTGTGCGGCCAAAGCGGTCAGGGTCATCCGCCAATCAAACGGCGCGTGTTGGGGTCGCGGCCCTACGTCGATTTGGAGGTCGTGTTGGGACCCGAGCAGGCAACGACTTTCGTGTCCAAATTTAAACAGCAGAAATCCTGAGCTACCGTTGAACGACAGCATCACTGGGAACCGGCCCGCTTCGTCCATCCCCTGGGCGGGCGTCGTTTGTGGCGTCATCGCCGCCGTGGGCTATACGTCCGCCCACACGTTTTTGCGGGCGCTTTCGTTGACGTCCGATCCAGCTTGGGTTTCCTGCGTGAAAGCCTCATGCACCGTATTGATCTTTGGGCCTTGGCTGATTTGGCTGGCGACTCGCAACAAGTTTGTGATGCCGCCGGCCTCGTCGGTGGCCGTGTTGGTGTTGGCCGGTTTTTTCGTTCAACTGGGCGGCAACCTGGCCTATCAGATCAGCCTGGGTGGCATCGGTTTGGCGCTCACCGTTCCGCTGATGATGGGTTCCATGATCGTGTCCACGGGCCTGATCGGGCGGTGGATTTTGGGAGAAGCCCTATCCAGGCGGATGGTGGTTGCCCTGTCCGTGTTGATGTTGTCGATCATCATTCTCAGCATGGGCGTTCATCGCGGAGCTGGTCCCGCGGTAGAACCGGCTTCTGAATCGAATTACCTGCTGTCCTCCGCAATGGGGACCGCCCTGTTGGCTTGCTTTTTGGCCTGCCTGAGCGGCGTGGCGTATTCGCTGTTGGGCATCGCGATTCGCTGGACCACGCGTCGATCTTCTATTTCATTGGCCACCCCCATGGTCATCGTGGGAGCTTGTGGTGTGATCAGTCTGGGGACGGTCGCTTTTGCCACGCAGGGCCCTCATCTGTTATTTACCACAGCTGGCAGTGAATGGCGGGCCATGCTGTTGGCGGGGCTATCCAACTCGACCGCTTTTCTAGCGTTGACGTTCGCGCTCCGCGTCTTGCCGGTGATCTATGTGAATGCCATCAACTTTTCGCAGATAGCCATGGCGGCACTGATCGGGATCGCGCTGTTTGCCGAACCCGTAAGCGGATACCTGCTGCTGGGACTGATCACGATGTTGATGGGATTTGGCCTGATGACCAAACAGCGATTAGCAAGAAAAGCTGGATTGGAGCCGTTGGTTAAATATGAATCACCGGTGCGCGATGCGTCGTGAGCAAACCCGCCGTCCCGTGATTGTTCAGCCGCCGCGCAGGGGACGTTGGATGGTCAACGGCTGAAATATCCTCGATTGCCGCGGACGGTTTCAAAATCCTTGTAACGCAGCTCGAGTACCGCAAGTTCCTGTTGCAGCCAAACGGCAAACTGCTGGGCGGAAGTGATGCGAATTCCCAGGAACGGTATGCGATCCGCTGGTGGGCGGGGAATTGGCGACGGCGTCGCCGGCTTATTTTTGTTTTCGAAATTTCCGTGGTACATCGCTGCGGGGTCCTTGCAGTGTGGGACCTGATCTCTGGTTAAATGTTCGTAGAGAACACGAGCTTACCGTCGCAAATCTCATTCCCCGTTGCGAGCAAATTAAAACGAAATCTTCCAAGTCGTTATTTTTGAACAACTTAGGGAGACGTAGTTTTTGGCCAATTAATTTGCACAAATTGTGAATTTGTCGTCAAAACCACCGAATCCCGTCAGAAAGGCAACATCGGAGGGCTGGAATTAGGCACTTTGGCAGGAGTGGGTGACGGGTCATATGACACTTGAGGCCAAGTTGTTAAACTTTGCGGATTAGGAATTCTGCCAAGCCAGATTCACGAAGCTATTTTCACTAATTTGACTCGCGGCGCTGAAGTAGTTTGGCCTTATCGCGAGCGAATGTTTGGCACAACGTGATGGAGGGCGGGCGAAATTCCGGCGGAATCGATCGGATGTCAGATCGCGCGGACCCAGCGACGCGAACGCACTGAGGCTGCCCTTTTTGACCAGAATCAAAACACCACAACGACGCCCAACATGATGACTCAATTGTGTACGACACCGATCCATCAGATCCAATTCCTGGAGAAGGGCGTGTTGGCAGCTTTAACCTTATCTGGCGAATCCGCGATGCCCGGCGGCTCTTCAGTATCGGCAGATAATTTTCTTGCATCCAGATTCGGCATTCGCCTGCGGCGATCGCCGTTTTGGTTTACAGCTTGCGTTGGAGACGATAACGGCTGATGGCGTTGGCGTATGGAATGAAGCGAAATAGCACGGTGTCTGATCGGCGGATGGAATAGAGCGTAACTCGTTCTCCGAACGATCGACGAGCTTGCTGACTTTGTGTTAACTGTGTTTGGATACTTTCCATTTTTTAGGGAGATTCGTAATGAAACGATGTTTTGCCTTAGGCGTTGCCTTCCTTTTGCTGGCAGGATTTTCGACGCTGATCGTGGCTGAAGCCAATGGCCAATGCTGCGGAACCACTGGCTGGAGTAGCCCGGCCATGAATTGTGCACCGGTGTACTGCAACAACACTTACACCGCGCGTCCGGTATTTGCCGGACGACTGCGTGGTCGCTTGGTTGCTCGCAACAATGCTTACTGCAGCACCCCTTGCTACACCACCGTTACGCCGGCCCCCACGTATGTCGGCACGGTCAACTGCGGCGGCTGCCCCACCGGTTGTGCCAGCTGCTGTCAGCCGGCCCCCATCGTGGCATCCAACTGTTGTAATATGTGTGGTACAGCTGGTTGTTGCGGCGACTGCCGAGTGGCGCGAACAAGAATTTTCCCGCTCCGCTCGCGTGCCATGTACACCAGCACTTGCTGCCCAACGACTTGCGACACCTATGGCACCGCCTACGGCACTGCCGGTTGCGCCAGTGGTTGCGGTACGGTGATCTCCGGCGAAGCGCCGGCGCCAGCCTCGGGAGCCGTGGTTCAACCTCCGACGGACGCAACACCTCCGTCACCGGATGACACCTAATCGTCCGTATTTATTGCAAAAAGCTAAACGGCCAGCCTTTCCGGTTGGCCGTTTTTTATTCGCAGGCAATTTCCGACGGTACAACAGTCGGCGGAGGCTTACCAAATTTTGGCTAGTGTATAGCCACGTCCTTACACTTAGTTTTTGTGCGGCGTTTTTGTGCGGCGGCCGGTTCAAATCTATCACGAGATTGGCCGCCACCGCAGGGCGACAATTTGCCGTGTCGTCCGATTTCCAAACGCACATTAAACTGGGACGTGGCAGCACTGGGCCTCGGGGGACGATGGTCCTCGGGGAAAGATGGCCTTTGGGCAAAAATGACCTGGTCCATTCCCGGGTCGACGCTGATTGCGAATGTTCTGTTTCAACGCGGTGGTTTATGCGCATCCGCAGCCGGGGAAGCCGACACCAATTTCGAATCAACTCGGTCAACATGAACGAGTTGTTGCACATCATCTTGAGCCTGCAAATCATGTTTGGCACACGCCGCGGCTTGATGGCGGTGGTGTTGGTGGTGGTGTTGTGCGGCGCGGGTTATTTTGCCTTTCAGTATTTTGGCAATCCGGTGCACGCGCTGGAACGAGCCGACCGAATGTGGGACCG
>JBFILF010000023.1:0-22996 GCA_041599835.1 Pirellulaceae bacterium | reverse complement strand
TGGACCTTTATTGATTCGATGCTGGCCACGATAGAAAGGCATGCGCTGGATGCGCCGGTACGCCAACAGATGATGTTGCGGACCGCTCAGGTGTTTTACCAGATGGGCGAAAAAAAGGCTCCAGCGGCACTAAGAACGGAAATAGCTCAACTGACAACTCAAGATGAATTTCGCAAATGCATCGGTAAGCATTGGCATCAGTCGGGCGTTTCATCATGGTTCAAAGATACACGACATCTCGATACCCTGGCCCGGATGTTGCTGCGCAAATTGCAACCCCAGGCGGATTTCATTTCGGCTAAAGAGCACCGCGTCCGCAACCAGATTAAAGACAACCAGTACGTCGGTATCGGGATTCAAATCCGCTGGGAATCCAATTTGGCCATGATTGATGTGGCGTTTCCCGGTGGCGCCGCACAACAGGCCGGCGCAAAAACGGGTGACTTGATTCTTAAAGTCGACGGTCAATCCATGGAAGGACTGAACTTGGGACAGGTCGTTGAAGTTTTGCGCGGTGCAAAAGGTACGAAGTTGTCCGTCACCGTGCGTCACAAAGACGAGAACGAATCTCGGACATTAAACATGACGCGCGACGTCGTGCCGATTGCCAGCCTACAAGGTATGCGGCAACGAGACGACGGCAGCTGGGAATTCGTCGACGGATCCGGCCCGTTTGCTTATATGCAAGTTTCGTCCCTGGTGGGAAGTACGGCAGCGGAGTTGCAACAGGCCGCGCGAGACGTCGGTGATGCCGGGGCCAAAGGTGTCGTTCTAGATCTAAGCCAGTTGCGCGACGCCGATATCCACCACGCCACGATGTTTATTGACACACTGGTCGGCGAAATGGAATTAGGTGTGATGCATTCTAACGACGGAACGCAACGTCTCCTACAATCGAGAGAGGACCGTTTGCTGGTCGACATTCCGATTGCCGTGATCACGGCCGACAAAACCAGTGGTCCCGTCTTAATGCTGTTGAACGCCTTGCAACGTCGGCCACATACCACGCTGATCGGGCCCGCCGTCGAGAGCGATATGATGTGTTTCGACTCCTTTGAGCTGCCCGACGGATTGGGGGCTATCGATCATTTGCCCTACGCCCACGTTCAAGTGAATTTGGAAGGCGCAGCGGATGGCGATTTGGCAGTTCACCCCGGTGTGACTTCGCTGAACGGCGATTCAATCGTTCGGTTGCGGCCGTCCATCGAGGAAACCGGACGCACTCAGCAGCTGGATCAGGCCAAGCAATGGTTGGCCGAACAGGTTGACGAACGTTAGGTTTGTCCTTTAGGCAACTCACATTGCTACTGCAAATGTTGCTAGCGATGTCGGTGTTTCTGCCAAACCGTTGTCGGTAACGCCAGATGCGGGCTGACGCCGGGCGGATGGCGTAGGCACGGCTTCATGTTGAAGTTGACGGTGGCGTCAAAATTCTCTTAGTCTTTACCAGTTTTCCTTTTTCTGGGGGCGTCTCGATTTGACCTGTAGATAATTTCATGCCTCTCGGATTACCGCGTGCTTGTCTGATTGTGACCGTCTGTTTGGCGATGGCCGTCGCAACGTTGTTCTTGGTCTATCGGACGATGCAGCGCCCGCCTCGTTTTTACATGAACGCATTGAATGTCTCTGCCGCGGCTCACGCGCTGGCTGGCGAGCAGTTTGAGCGGACCATTGCCGATTTGTCCAATCAAATACGCCTGACCGATCGTTGGTCGGCGATGTTGACCGAGGAAGAAATCAACGGCTGGGTCGTCGCCGATTTGCCCGAAAAATTTCCCCACGCCGTGCCGGCGGTTATTCAATCGCCGCGAATTGAAATTGCGGATGAGTGCTTCGAGCTGGCCTTCCAAGTCCAATCGCATCAATTCCAAGGTTTCGTGCATGTCGCGGGAAATGTGTTTTGCACGGACAAACCTAACCAGATAGCGGTCCACATTGCCAAGGTGCGTACCGGCGTGGTCGCCATCCCGATCGGATTTTGGGCAGAACGGATCCAGAGTTCGCTGCTTCAAAACGGGATCATCATGACGTGGACCGAGCAGAACGGGGATCCCGTGGCTTTGATCGATTTGCCCCATCAGTTGACGCGAAATTCGCGACGCCGCATATCGATTCGCTCAATCGAACTAGCATGTGACGGATTGCGAATCGCCGGCGAGTCGACGGTGGAACCGGTGAAAGTCTTAGCTCAGTCACCCACCGACAGCCGCCAGAACTGACCGCGATCGTGCTCCAAATACAGCGTCGCCGCAAATGCCTGGCCCACCAGATTGACGTGTTGGACTTCATCGTTTTGCTCGAGCGGCTCCATGTCGCCGAATTCGATCCGCGTCACGCGTCCGCGATCCTTGTCCACTTCGCCTTCAAAGTCCAAGTAGGTTAACCGGTGGTCGTCCAGGCGTTTTACCAGGATGGTGCCAGCGGGAGGCCACTCCAACAATTGCCAGGTGGCCAGGACACCCCCGTCCTGGATCATCAAGTCCCAATGAGACGGACGCGTCGCGGAATCGGGCATTTGATGATACAAAACCACGAAACGACTCATGTTGGCTTCTGCGTTTTCCACGGCCGCCTTTCATTTTTCCGACAAGCAATACAAATACTGTTCGCCGCGCAAGACCAGATCGTCTCCGCAAATGGCCGCCGAGGCACTGATGCGATCTGCCAGTTGATTGACCGCCACCAAGCGGGGTACTTCGCCGGCACTCATTACTACCGTCACGCCATGGCGGTCGGTCACGTATAGGTGGCCGTTGGCGGCCACCGGCGACGCATAGATGTCTCGTAACCGTTCCAGTCGAAACGGGCCCGTCGGCTCGTCACCGGTTTTGGCGATCACGCGCGTCATCACACCCTGGTAGTGTCGCAGGAAATACAGAGCACCGCCATACAACAGCGGCGAAGGCACATAGGGTGTCAGGCGGCGGCGATGCCATACGATTTGCTCGGTTCCCGTAATGTCACCCTCGGCACCGTCCAATTTGATGGCGAACATGGCGCGCGTGTCGTAACTGCTGCCGACGTACACGTAACCATCCGCCGCGATTGGCGTGGCCACCACATTGGCTGACAACCCGCCGCACTCCCAGATCGTGTCTCCAGTCTCCAAGTCGTAGCCGCGCAGGCGATTCGTGCCGGCCACGATTACTTGGGCTCGACCCTGATGGACCACGACCACCGGTGACGACCAGGAAGTGACTTCGGGCCTCTGGCGCTTCCACAACTGGGTTCCGTCCCGGGCATCGAAGACGACAATAAACGACTCGCCTTCGTGGTCCCAGTTGATAATTAACCGGTTGCCGTGCAATGCCGGCGAACATCCTTCGCCGTGACCATGCTTACTTTGCATGCGGCCCAGATCTTTTTGCCAAATCAGATTGCCATCAAAGTCCAGGCAGAATAGACCGTGCGAACCAAAGAATGCAAACACGCGCTGGCCATCGGTGACCGGTGAAGCGGAGGCCAAACTGGCGGTGAAATGTCCGCCTTCGTGCGGAAGCGTTTCGTTGACCTGTTTCTCCCAAAACAACCGTCCGTCTTCGCGATCAACCGCCATGACCAAAAACCGATGCCGTTGGGTCACCGGCAAATTGTCGTGGGCGCCCGGAGCGCCGCTGTACCGCGGTTGCATTTTTTCGCCATGAGGCACAGCGGTGGTCACAAAAATGCGGTCATCCCAAATGATTGGCGAGGAATGTCCCTTGCCGGCAATCGGCGTTTTCCAGCGGACATGTTCGTCTTCGCTCCAAGTTAGCGGCGGACGGGCCTGAGGCGCTTCGCCGGTTCCCAGCGGTCCACGCCACTGGGGCCAATATTTTAGGACGTCGGTCGCCGATTCAGTTACCCGTTGCGCCGTCACGCCGCTAGGGACCAACAACGCTAATGTCGCAATGGCCATCAAAGGCCAAGTTGAGTGACTTGCCAACCGCAAGAATGGAAAATTTAACACGTGCAGTACTACCTTTGCGGGAATGCGAACCTGGTGTCGTTGTTTATGGTTGCGTTTCATTGACAATGCCGTCAACCTAATTGCATCAAATCCGCACGCGATGGGCAGCAAATCTCGGAAAAGCCAAATTGTCATTCGCTGTCGCCTGCCGTGATCGTGACCCAAGACGTTACCGCCGAAACCGCACAGCAGCTGTGTTATTTGCACGATTCCTGGGGTGAAGGTGCGACACCGCAGTACTTCCGCGACCTGGATGCGATTGGCAAGTCGCTGACGCGCCCTGAGTTCGCGGACCGTCAGAAGTTGTTCCTGTACTATCACCGATCCCCCGAGGCCGGCGGCCGGCCAGTCGGGCACGCTGTCGCTCGGGTATCGCCGACGATCAAAGACCGCGACGGAAAACCGCTTGGCACGCTGGGCTTTTTTGCGGTCTCCACCGAATGCCATGACATCAAACCGTTGTTGGGCGAATCGGTCGATTGGCTGAAGCAAAACGGAGCAGATTCCATTGTCGGTCCGATGGACGGCGACACGTGGCACCGCTATCGGCTTAACACCGGTCCCTGGGATGATCCGCCTTTTTTGATGGAACCGGAAAACCCGTCTTACTACGCCGCCCTTTGGAAACAAGCCGGCTGGCAAGTGGTTGACCGGTACCACTCCAAGACGATCGATGACGTGAGCAGCGTGGTGTCGGTGCTTCGGCCAGATTTTGAAGCGGCCTGCCACGCCGGCTTCCAATTTCGCCCATTGCGGATGTCGGAATTTGGCCAAGAGTTGGATCGGATCTATCAGCTGAGCACCACGGCGTTTCGGGGGAGTTTCCTGTACGATGACATTTCGCGCGACCAGTTCCTGGCCCTGTACCAAGGCGTCCGCCCGCTGGTCGAGCCGTCGTTAATCTGGTTTGCCATGGATCAGGACGGTCGCGAGATTGGTTTTTTGTTTTGTGTCATCGATTACTACCGAGCCGTGTCGGCGATGCGCGGCAAGCGGAATTGGTGGGCTAAGCTGAAATTTTTGATCCATCGCAGGATTGTGGACGCGGTGAATTTCAAGTCCATTGGAATCTTGCCGGAGCATCGGCGGCACGGCCTGGCGACGGCATTAATGTATCTTGGCTACCGGGCGTCACTGGACCTGGGGTTTCTCCGCAGCAACCTGTGCTTGATCCGCGACGGGAATCCATCCGCGCAACTGGACGCGGGAAAAAGTCGAATGCTGAGACGGTATGAACTGTATCAAGCACCCGGAAGCAATCTGCGTGACCTGTGATTAATTCTGAATCGCAAAATTTCCCAGCCAATGTTGCGCAACTGGTTGCACAAATTGCCGCGCGTCAATCGGAGAAAATTGCCATGGTGGCTCAGCGGCGCGGCAGGACGCGCCAAACCAAATTCGGTGCATTGTGGCGGGACGCCGCGGCCCTGGGAGTCAACCTCCGCCAACTCGGATTGCAGCCGGGCGACCGGGTGATCGTGATGATTCCCATGTCGATTGAGTTGTACGTGACCTTATTGGCCGTCGTGCAAATCGGTGCCGTCGCCGTATTTGTCGACCCGTGGATCGGGGCCCGACAAATCGCCCGCTTCGCTGACTTTGCCGAACCACGTGCCTTTATCGGTATTGGCAAGAGCCACCTGTTGCGACTGTTGCACCGACGCCTGCGGGGTATTGGCGTTTCGATCACCACCGGGCAGCGTTGGTTTGGCCGACTGCCGGCCCGTTATCGACTGTGTGAGCTGTTGCAGTCGGAATCACGAGGAGAGGTCGAAGCGGTTTCGCCTGATGCCTCGGCCTTGATTACGTTCACCAGCGGATCCAGTGGCGAGCCCAAAGGCGCCAACCGCACGCACCAGTTTCTTCGCGCGCAGCATCTGGCGCTTAAACATGAATTCCCGTACCGCGATGGAGACGTCGACATGCCGATGTTTCCGGTGTTCGCGTTGAATAACCTGGTGACCGGAATCACATCCGTGTTTCCCGAAATGGACTTTCGCAAAGTGGCCGAGGTGGATGCGCGGGGCATCGCCAGCCAAATGGAGCGATGGGGTGTTACGACTTGCACGGCATCGCCGCCGCTGCTGGACCGGTTATCCGAATTCGTGTTGAACACAAACAGCGGCGCCACGTCACTGTCGCTCCGTCGCGTGTTGACGGGTGGCGCGCCAGTCAGCAACCGCCAACTGAAAACGTGGGTGCGGGCGTTTCCCGATACGGAACTGGTGATCGCTTACGGATCGACCGAGGCGGAACCGGTAAGTCACATCCATGCGCGGGATCGACTTGGCCTGGATGAAACAACGCCTGGATACTGTACCGGCGTACCGACGGCAATGATTCAGACGCGATTGATTCCAATTTGTCGGGAACCGGTGGTCCTCGAGCGGCAATCGGTGACCGAATTGGCCCTGCCCCGCGGCGAAATCGGCGAATTGGTCGTCTGTGGCGAACACGTTTGCCGGGATTATTTTTGCAACGAACGCGCGACTGCAGAAAACAAGCTGAAAGATCCCGACGGCAAAATTTGGCATCGCATGGGTGACACTGGGTATTTTGACGAATCCAACCGGTTCTGGCTGACCGGTCGCGTCCACTCCACGATCCTGCGCGACGGGCGAATGGTTCACCCGCAGCTCGTCGAACAAGTGGTATTGCGGACCTCGGATTCGATTCGCCAGGTTGCCGCGCTGGGTGTTCCCGACTCGCGGCTGGGGCAATCCGTGTGGATCGTGGTCTCGGGCGGCCAACTGGATACTGAATTGAAATCGGTGATCGAGCAACAGCTGCAGGCCGCCGGCATGGCTTGCGATCGCGTTGTGATGACCGACCGCCATCTGCCGGTCGATCCGCGACACAATTCAAAAATAGATTACGAGCGCACTCGATCGATGTTTGTTCCTAAATGACGGTTGACACGCCTGCCACATCTCGAAATTCGCTGCCGCCTCACGACGCGCCTTTCGCTGCCCGTCTGTGGGCCTACCTGAGCGAGCGGTTTCCCCCAGCCGGCTACGGAGTGTTAATTGTCAGCTATTATTCGTCTAACCAGTTTCTGGCCGAAGTGCTCACGCGACCCGGCCAGCAGCTGGTTTATAACCTGGGATCGTTGCTGGGCGCGATCACGCTGTTGTGCATTTTTTTTCACCTCCGCGTGTTTGACGAGCATAAGGATTACGCGGAGGATTGCATTTATTACCCGGATCGGGTGTTGCAGAGCGGCCGGATCACGCTGCCGCAGCTGAAACTGTTGGGCACCGCCGCCATTGGCCTCGAGTTGTTGTTGTCGGCCGTGTGGATGCCGGCCGGTCAACCCGCGGCGCTGGCGGCCGTACTGGCCACGCTGGCATTTTCGCTATTGATGCTGAAAGAGTTCTTCGTTCGGGAATGGCTGAAAGAGCATTTTCTGATTTACACGATCAGCCACATGATGATCATGCCGTTGATGGCGATGGTCGTGTTCAGTTTCGCCACCGGAATGTATATGTGGCAGGCACCCGGTTGGTTCTGGCTGTATGCCTTCGTCGGTTTTTTTGTCACATTGAACTGGGAGATTTCGCGCAAAATCCGTGCACCGGAACAGGAAATTGAAGGAGTGGTCACCTATACCAAAGTTTTTGGCACCTACGGTGCCGCCTATGCCGTATTAATCGTGCGGGTGATCGACACGGCCATCGTGGCGCTGGTGGGATGGAAGATCCAAGCCAGCTGGTGGTTTTACGTCGCCTTGGTGGCATTGTTCGTGGTCTGTTTAATCGGCTTCTTTCAATATCGATTCAATACGAATGCCAAAACGGCCAAGCGAATGGAAACGTACGCCGGAGTTTATATCATTGCCTTCGATCTGATTTTGGCCGCCGAACTGATCCGCAGTCACGGCGTGGAACTAAAGTTGTTTTGAGATAAACGCATATGACGCCTCAATCCTTGGTGATCCACGGCCAAGCACCACCACTGTCGATCGATCGGCGCCAAGTCGGAGGCAAGGCGGCCAACCTGATCGAACTGGCCCGGCATGGTTTCCAGGTGCCGCCATTCCTCGTGGTGTCTGCAGCGGCATTTCGCAGCCAAATTGCCGCGGTCCCGCAACTCAATTCAAAAATCCAGCGGCTTGCCTCACAGCCGCCGGACCAGCTGAATCCGCTGGCTGCGGAAATTCGCGCCCAGATCTTGTCAACCGCACTGCCCCCCGCGCTGGTCAACGAAATCCGACAGGGCTTTGAAGCGGCCATGGCGTCCGACTTGTTTGTGGCGGTCCGCTCATCCGCTTCGGATGAGGACGGATTGGATCATTCGTTTGCCGGCATGCACGACAGTTTTTTGTTTGTGCAGGGACTGCCGTCCACGGTGGAAATGATCCAACGCGTGTGGGCGTCGGCCTTCAACGACCGTGCGGTGGCGTATCGTACGGAGAACCGGCTGGACGTTTCCAAAATTGCGGTGGCCGTGGTCGTGCAACAGATGATCGACCCGGCGGCCAGCGGCGTGGTTTTTACCGTGAATCCCGCCACCGACCGGACCGACGAAATTGTAATTAGTGCGCTGTACGGCGTTGGTGAGGGGCTGGTTAGTGGTGGATTGGCGGCGGACACGTTCACGGTTCACAAGGGAACGCGCGAGGTCTCATCCGACCTCGTGTGCAAGAGCGAGCAAGTGATTTTGAATCCGCAAAACCGATCTGGTGTCATCACGCGGCCGGTTCCCCAGGCAAACCAAACCGAGCCTTGTCTGAACGCAGAGCAAATTCACCAGATCACGGACGTTTCCATCCAAATCGAAAACGCGTTTCGGCGGCCGCAGGATATCGAATTCTGTTTGGACCAAGCAGGTGGGTTGTACGTGCTGCAGTCGCGGCCGATCACGCGAATCAAGCAATACGGTCCGGCGGCCGGTCATCGCCTGGTGTGGGACAACTCGAACATCATCGAAAGCTACAGCGGCGTGACATCGCCGATGACGTTCAGTTTTATTCGCCGCGCGTACACGATCGTTTACCACTGCTTTGCCCAAGTGATGGGGATCGGACCTAAAAAAGTTCAGGCCAGCCGTCACGTATTCGAAAACATGCTGGGACTGATTCGCGGACGCGTGTATTACAACTTGCAGAATTGGTATCGGCTCATCCGCCTGTTTCCGGGATTCCAGTACAACGCCCAATTCATGGAATCAATGATGGGATTGAAGGAACCACTGATCCTGGACGACCCGATAAAACCTGTGGGTTTTTGGCGGAAGTGGTTTGTGGAACTGCCGGCGCTGGTGCGATTGGTGCTGCGCACTTCGTGGAACTTTTTGCGGATCAAATCGATCGTCAACGAATTTCAAGCGTCGTTTCATGCGCATTACGACAAATGGCAAAAGTTGAACTTTGACCAGCTGGCGCCGCATCAGTTGCGGGATTTGTACAACGAAATGGAAGACGCGCTGCTGTGGAACTGGAAAGCGCCAATCATCAACGATTTTTACGTGATGATTTATTACGGGCTGCTGAAAAAACTTTGTGAAAAGTGGGTGCACGACGAAACCGGTGCCCTGCAAAACGATTTGATTTGCGGCGAAGGAGGAGTGGAAAGCGCCGAGCCGGCCAAAATGTTGTTGCGACTGGCCGCCCTGGCCGCCGATCGGCCTGAACTGCGGGACGCCATCTTTGTGGAACCGTTGGAATCGGTGCCGGCCGCGATCCAGTCCAATGCCGCATTTTCTGACTTCAACGAGTTGATGGAGGAGTATTTGGAACGGTTCGGGTTTCGCTGCATGAATGAACTGAAACTCGAAGAGTATTCGCTGCGGGACCGTCCTCACCTGGTTTACCAGGTGCTGCGAAACTATTTGAGCTTGCCGGATCGGTCGGCATTGGACGTTGACGCCATGAACAAGCGGGAACAACAAATCCGCCGCGACGCCGAACAGAAGGCGTTTTCATCAATCCGCGGTTTTCGATTGCTGCCCCGCAAGGCGATTTTTCGACGCGTCGTGCGAAACGCGCGGATGGGCGTCAAGAATCGAGAAAACATGCGATTCGCGCGAACCCGAATTTATGGATTGCTGCGGGAAATTCTACGGTCGCTCGGCCGTCAGATGGCGGCGGAGGAAATTCTGGACGATCGCGAAGACATTTTCTATTTGACGATCGACGAGGTGTGGGATTATCTCAAAGGGACAGCCGTGACGACGGACTTGAAATCGTTAGTAAGATTGCGAAGAAATGAGTTTGACCGATACCGCGACGAACCGGCACCCGACGACCGGTTCGAGACATTCGGCTTCGCGTATCACAAGAATCTTTTCGCTAACGCCAACCAGCAGCCTGTCGAATTGGACGACGGCCAGTTGCGAGGCATCGGTTGTTGCCCGGGCGAAGTCACCAATGCGGCTCGCGTGTTGCGCAGCCCTTCCGACAACTTGTCGCTGTCCGGAGAAGTCCTGGTGGCGGAACGGACCGATCCGGGTTGGGTTCCACTGTACCCGGCGGTCTCCGGGATCCTCATTGAACGGGGCAGCATTCTGTCGCATTCCGCAGTCGTGGCGCGAGAAATGGGGATTCCCACAATCGTGGGCATCCGCGGTTTGCTGGAACACGTCGCCGATGGCGACGTTGTGAACATGAACGGTCGTTCCGGTGTTGCCAAAGTCGTGAAGAAGCGAACCGACCAAGTTGACTAGACGGGGTACCAGATGCTGCCCAGCCAGGCGGCTTGCACGACGATGGCAATCAAGGCCGCCGCCACAGAAAGTGCCGCACGCGATAGCAGCCATGCTTTCGGCGCGCGTCCTGGCGGCAGCGGCGTCATCGCCAACGCGCTGACAACTGAAAACAGCACGACGATCCCACACAGCGCGATCATCGTCGGAAGGCTCCAAGTGTCCTGCCGCCACATACTCGTGGAGACAATGGCCACGGTCAACACAATCGAAACCACGGCGGCCAACCATATTCGAATGACAAATCGTTTCCGCCACCGCCAGACCAGCACGTTAACCACGACCTGTGACAAGGCAACACAACTGGCAGCCAAGAACGGGCCAAATGAAAACTGGTACAAATCAGCTCGCCCAGTATTCAGTGCCAGGTTGGCAGCGCCCAACACCAGAATCGGCGGCACCAGCGAATAGGCAGCGGGCCGCACGCGGATTTGCCATGGCGTATCGGCGATGAAGGCGGCAAGCAGGTAGGCACCTAAGGCGATGAAAAACACGATGGCCCAGTCAAACGAGCCCATGGCCCACAGCCCGTAACATGCCAGACAACAGATGATGGCCCCACCGAGATTCAACAGGTGGCTCATATGGGCGACACCGATCATGGTCACCAAAATGGCCAGGAAACTGATATTCTGAATCGTCAGGTCGGCGACATCGGTCTGCATGGTTTTGCTGAGCACCAGTAACGTCCCCAGCGGGACCCACAAGTTATCCGTTCCGCGCAGCGATACCACTTCGAAACAGGTCACCAGAAATCCAATCAGCATCGACGCCAACATGTAATGCACGGCGGGCTGGCCGGATTGAGCCAGCGGGTATTGATGCGGGTCACCCAGTGGATTCCAGATCACCAGCGGGATCACCACCGCAGCCAGTGTGACGACGAAAAACGCAATGGACCCTTCCAGGCTTTTGGTTTCGTCTTCAACCAGAAACCGCAACCGGCCGAATTTCGTGCCAATGATAGCCGCCGCCGAATCGGCGACCGCCAACACCAGCACACAAATCACGTATTTCCACGGGGCACCGGGCGTCAACAAGAACAGAAAGTAGATCACGATGGGATAGTACTCGGACCCCAGGCTAGGCCGCTGGATGCCGTGAATACTGCGAAGCCATCCGAGCCGTTTGGTGACGAGAAACAGTACGGCCATGGAGACGGCCATCGCCAGTACGACCCAGTGCGAATGAATCGCAAATGGCAACGACAAGCAAACCGCACCACCGCCCAAGTGAACCAACTTGCGAGTCCATTCGACCTTGGGCGATTTCCACCGGTGCCAAATCTCAGCCAGGGCGATCAACGACAGAAAGGCCGCCGTGATCAGTGCCGCGTTTGTCAAATCACCCCGGAGCATCAGCTGAATTGCCGTTTTTTTCCTCGATCACCAACCTGCTATAAAACCAGGCTTTGTCTTGTAGAAACAGATTCTCCGCCAGTTCTGCGCGGTTGGCTACCTGACGGGTTAATGATTCTGGACAGTGTCGCGGCACCAGCATGTTCCAGTAGACGAACCGCGCCCCAGGGCGTGCTGCAGCCAATAGCGATTCGAATATCTGGCGACACAACGGCTCGTCCAGGTATTCAAAAATGTCCGACAGGTTAAATCCGTCAAAGCCAGCTTGGCCACCGAGCTGAGTGGCCGCCTCCTGAACCGATCCTGCGAACAGGGTCAGTCGTGGGAGGCCTGCCCGGATTGCTGGGAAATTTTCGCGGCGCAAATAATGCGGCAATGCATTACCGAAATTCCCCGTCAGGATATATGTGAGATACGGGTTATCGTGCGTTGACAGTTCCGTGATCGCATATTGGGTGCGCTCCAGGATGCGGTCGGCCACACTACCCTCCACGTAGCGAAAAAATTCCGGGTCGCGGCCCAACCGGCCCATCACGAATCGGCTAAAGAAAATTTTGAACATCCACCGCCACCGCCAAGTGTTCCATCGCCGCCTAAAAAACTCCAATCGTTCCTCTCGATCTTTTTTCGCTAACAGCTGTTCAACTTTTGCCCGCGAGTGAACCAGCGGCAGCACCTTGGTTCGAAACTTGTGGAAGTACCCTTCGAACTTGCCACTATGGATAAAACCGTTGCGGACCGCTGAATCATTGGCACGCCAAAATTTCTGTGCCGCCGTCGACAAACGGTCGGCCAGGCCACGATACGTCGCGATGCGGTCCGCACACTTTGTGACGCCGAGGAACGACAGCATCTCGCGGTAATCCAGCAGTTCAAACGCGGCTTTTTTCAACTCGACGCAAGCCAGCTGGGCGGGACTCAAGTCGGCCGCTACGACTTCGCTGCCGTACGCCAACAGCGAGAACGAATTGTCGCCGCCCGAGGCAATTGACAGGATTCGCGTTCCGCTCGCCGGCTGGATTGCCTGGCACAGCACATCGGCATCCTCCCAGCAATTGGCGTAGCGCACCAAGTCAAACTTGGCCCGTTTGTCGATTGGTTTTGCCATGATTCAAGCTGCTCAACTGGAATCGTCAAATACTCAAAACGGCGGCAATACAACGAACAAGGGTTTCTATGGGGTTATACGACCGCCGGTTTCGCCCACTCGTCCGTGCGCTTCGTGCACGTGCATTGCTTGAACTTGGCACCAACCGCCTCACGTTTTTCTTCCATAGGTTTCGTGAGCTTCAGCGAAATCGCCTGCGGCCATCGCGCCAATGATGGAGATTTCGCCGACAAGAATCGCGGCGCAACAAATTTCGGCAAATTTGCGGGCCTTATCGGCGCCGTAGCAGTCCATCATCTCCAGGCATTCGCGCGCCGTGGGCAAGCCAGTGCCTCCACCAATCGTTCCGCAGATCAAATTCGGCAGCGCCACCGAGACGTAAAGATCCCCATCATCGGTGACATCCAGTCTTGTGATGCCTACAGCCGCTTCGGCCACACAGGCCGGATCTTGTCCACAAGCAATGAACATGGCTGCCAGGCAATTAGCATAATGGCCCTGGACGCCAATTGATCCGCTTTGAATTCCACCGAGCGCCGATATCTGCCAATAGCGAAACATTTGCCCAACCTCAGTATGCAAAAATCGTTTGACCAGCCGCGCGGGGATAATCGACTCGGCGATCACTTTTTTGCCGCGAGCGTATGTAAAAGCTTGCATGGTGGCTTTTTTGTCGCCTGACATGTTGCCGTCAATAAACCAGTGCTTGGGGGTGATCGGCGTGTTTTCCATGATCCACTGGCAAATGGCTTGCGTTGCAATCGTCACCATATTTTGCCCACCAGCGTCACCCGTGGTGTATTCAAATTTCAGGTACACCTCTTTGCCAACAATGCTGGTTTGCAAATCCAACAGTTTTCCGTGTTCGGTAGTCGTGGCCACCAGCTCCTGCAATTGATCGTAAATTGGCAGCAGCCAGGCCAAAAACATGCCGACTTCGCGGATCGACTCGAATACGAAACACGGAGCTCGATTGACCGACTCGGTCAAACAACACGCCGTCACGCCACCGGCCATGCTCGCCACCAGCGCGCCGCGCTGATAGGAGGCCACCAGCGCCCCCTCGGTCGTCGCCAGCGGCACGTAAAAATCTCCGTGTGCCTCGGAACCGTTGATTCGCAGTGGTCCAATCGCGCCGACCGGAATGCGGGCCATGCCGATTTGGTTTTCGATGTTTCCGCCGAGTTGCTCCGGTTGAATTTCTGTTCCCGAGCCCCGCAGCTGCAGGATCCGTATACCTTGTCCCGACAGCAGCTCAATTCGCTCTGCCAGTGCCTCAGCAGAATGATCCGAGGTGCTGCCGAATCGCGGCGGCAACGGATGCGTTTTAATGTCTCGCGGCAAAAACTTGTGTTCCGCTTCGGCGGCCGACGCATCGCCCAGCAATCGGCGAAGAATGGAACGAGCGTGTTCGTTGGGGACGGCCATGATGCTCGCATGTCGTTGAGTGAGAAATACAGGACATACAAATAATCGCAGGTTTACACTTCGACGCGAAGAGTGAGGAGTGAAAGAGAACGAGCAGAGGACAAAAAACTCCAGAATAAAAGAGGGAAGGTCGCGTGGGTGCGCCTTTTCTCGCAAACTCAGCCATTCCCCCGGAGCGACGGGTCCACCGTCTCCCCGGCGAACGGCCCGTCTCGCGCCCGACAGCCTGGGCCCCTAATTCTCCGGCCGCTCGACTTGGGTCATGATCCACTTGATTGTCGGGGCGGCGGCGGCATCGCGCGCTTTGAGCGTCGGCTGGATATAGCGAAGCGGCTCGCGGTGTCCGGAGACGCGGAACTTGTCGCCCTTCTGCAAAATCGGTCTGGCTTCTGGCATGTGACCAAACGCATAACTGCCTGCGGCCTGGCAAGGGAACCAGCGGCCTTCGCCTTGCTCGTCCACCAAATAGAACTCCGGGTAAGTATGCGCCGGAATCCAAACGGCTCGCGCCGGAATGCCGCGGGCGCGACAGATGGCGATGAACAAGGATGACATTTCCTCACAGTCGCCATGGCCCTTGTCGAGCGCCTCCAGACAACTGCGAATCTGGGGGTCAAACCGGTAATCGATGTTGTCGCGAACCCACTCATAGATAGTCTTGACCTGATCCCAAGCCGGTGCGGACGAAGGGAGTGAAATCTGACGGGCGATTTCGGCGATCCGCGAATCATCGCTTTCTATGTAGGGGCTGGGGCTAAGATATTTTTTTACGCTCCCCGGAACGGATTCGGCCAATCGAAATCCTTCGATGACGTTGGGCTCACTTGACTCGAGTTTTTCAATTCGCATCAACACCGTGGCTTCGGCAGTTTGCCCGGCATCCAGCCGGTTGATTTTGATATAGAGTTGCCGCGCGTCGCTGCCAAGTTTTTTGATTTTGGCCGAATTGACGTTGGCAGTCTTGTCGATTGACAGCGTTTCAACCTGCTGTTCCGGCCACGAGGCGGGCACGGGCAACGTGGCTTGGATGCCCGTCGTTCGACCTTGGCCGTTAATCTGCAATCCAAACCGCCAGTAGGTGGTTTGCGGCAACTCGACGACGTGCGGCGCCTGGGCCGCATCAAGGCCGGACAGCGGATCGGTGGTCGATTGAGCCGGGGCCGCCATCGGCAACGCGACCAGTGATAGGAAGCCGATGGTCACGCACAACGTGTTCACCGGCCGGCTCCATGTAAGGAAATTGATTGGTCGTCGGGATCGAGAAGGCCGTTGCAAAATGGTTGTTCCAAATCTGATGTTAGCGGGCCGGCAACAAATCGCGGACAAATTGTACCTTGGGTCGGGCGCCGGTCCCTTGCCCGCTGACGTGTTCGACCACGAACCGCTGGCGTTGTTTTTTTTCCGGCACCTTGATGTTATCACCCTTTTGAATGATGACCCGCGGGTCCGTCATGCTGCCAAACTCCCGCTTGCCCTCCAAGACACATGGGTACCATCGGCCGTTGCCGGCGTCGTCTTCCAAATAAAACTCGGCATATTCCCCGTTGTCCGCCCACACCATTCGCGCCGGCACTTTGTGGGCCCGGCACATGGCAATGAACAAATTGCTGAGATCTTCGGGTGCGGCTGACCGGCGTTTAATGGTGGCAACCGCACCAACAACTTTTTCATTTCGTTTGACTTCGATGTTGGCACCGATCCATTCGTAAAACGATTGAACTTGTTCCCATGCCGTCATGGAGTCATCGACCAGTTCATTCACCTGTTTTTTGATATCGATTTTTCGGTGGTTGATCAGCGGGCTGGGATTCAGAAACTGCCTGATTTCACGGGAAACCCGTTTCGGAATGACGAGGTGGTCGGTCCGCTGGGGCAAGGGGATTTCGGTGACCGTGATTTCAAGCAGCACGTAGATCCCGATCTTTTTACGGGCCGGTAGTCTGGGAATCGTGGCCACCATCTGTTTCAGGCCGCTTTCGTGATCCCGGAAATCGGCCTTGCGGACTTCGTCAGGCACGATCTCCTCGTACAGATTGACATCCTGCTCTGGCCAGTCGGTGGGAATGGGAAATGTGATTAGCAAAGAGCTGACTGGCCGCGAGGTCGATTGAATCTGAGCGCCGACGCGCCAAATCCGCTTGACGGTTTTTAGCGGACGGTCGGCCGATTGTTGGTTTGCCGGTTTGGCAACACGTGTCAGACCTAGTCCGATTGAGACGACGGCGAAACAACAGACACAGACAACGACGGGGCGGCGTGTGAACACTTGACAACCTGGCTGCAAAAGCGCGATGCAATTCAAAGCCATGCGGCGCGGGCACGGCTAGGCCTGATCAAGCGGGCACCCCGGCCAACGAGACAGAGGAGAATGATTCGGCCTTCCGCTTATTTTAGCTTGCCCGATCACCGCGGGGGGAGTGATGATCGGACAGGCCGATGTTCGAAGAGATCACGATATGCGGATTATTCGCACGGCACCCAATCTATGCACCGACACGAAATTGCGGATTATCGGCCGTTTGCCGGGCCTGGCAATTCCCCGCTCGAACCGGGAGAAACGATTGTGCCGCCGGCATTTGGGCTGCCGAAGGTATCAAACACAGGTGGGTTAATGGTCGCACCGCCAAGGTTCGATCCATTCAAATACGGGTCGCCCTGGATGAACGAGTCGTTCAGGTAAGACGCCCCTTGCGTTTGGCAGGCGCCGCCGGCACATCCCGGACCATAGGAAGGAGCGGCCGCCGGTGGTTGGCAAACATCGCATTCGGACCCACGGAAGAAAAATCTGCCTATCGGTCCGTTGGCACAGCCGGCCGTTGTACCAAGCAACGCGATCACGGCGCAGGAAAGAATCAGCTGTTTCATTTCAAGACTCCACGACAGGAAGGGTTCGGCGGTTGATCGCAAGCGGAATTCCGCCACGAGTCGAAAAACCGTACCTCACCGGTGGTGGCTCGCAAGCAACTTGGTTGTTTTTTTGAAACATAAATCAGGCGATGTTGCGAAAAGTGAACACGGTATCGAAGATTTCGAATGAATTTGTTGGTCCGCAGACCCGGCCTGCAAGGAAGTTCAAGTCTGTACGGTTTGCGCCGCCGGCCATGGCGGCAGCGCTGTTGATGGGGTTGACCTTGTTATTTCCGTTGCCGGTCGCGGCGCAGGATGCTCTCGGAAACTACGACCATGTCCTCGAAGTACCACCGAGAATTCCTGGCGGATTTGGATTCCCGTACCCGCCGCCACCACTCAATGAACCAGGAGTCACGCCACGGCGGCGATATATGCTGGACGGTGTGGGAGAACTGGATTTTTGTCCGCGTCCACAGGATGAGATTTGGTTGATTTCCACGCGCCACATCGAACCGCCACTAAGGGGCGACGAACGTCCGGAATGTTTTCGGCACGTGCAACGACATTGGCAGCCATCCCAGTTGCAACAGCTGGTGGCCGGGCATCGGGCTGATTCCACCAAACACACGCTGGTGTTTATCCATGGCAATCGAACGGACGCGTTTTGGGGACAGCGGCGCGGCCGACAGGCGTATCAGGCCGTGTTTGGCAATCACCCGGAGGCGCCTCCTGTCCGGTTTGTGATCTGGTCCTGGCCGTCGGACAAGCTGCCGCAACCGTTGCGTGACTTCGAAGAAAAAATGATGCGGTCAATTGTCGACGGCCATTTGTTTGGACGGTTTTTGAACCAGCTGGGCGGGCAGCGACCCGTGTCCCTGTTCGGTTACAGTCTCGGCACCCAAGTTTTGTTGACGGCCATTGCTGACCAGGTTGCAGCGGCCTCCACGGCGGGAGAAGCTGGTCATCCGTTCAACGTAACACTCGTCGCACCGGTAACGCATTGCGATTGGCCCGGCTGCAAACTTCAGTCGGAGGCGGTTGCCGGTCAAATCCAAACCATCTCAGCGTTTCGTAATCCCCGGGACCGCGCGATCCGAGCTTTTAAAATGTATTGCCGCACTCATTCGCGACATGGACAACAAAATGAAAATTTTGGAATCGATCGGTTGCCGCTGAAACCGGGCCAGTTTTCACAGGTCGACGTATCGGCTGAGATCGGCACGGAACATAACCTGGTCAAATATGTGATGATCCCAAAAATTCAACAGTCGGTTCGCCGAATGCTCGAACCGCATCGATCTGCCGTCGCGAAACATGCCGACGATCAATCACTGGAAAAACCGCGACGTTCCGACAGTTGGTCGTGGCATTCGACGCCACACACCAGCGACCTTGGCTTGTACTAAACGCTTGACCGCGTATCATCGTCTGCAAATTTCGCGCGGAGGAAACGCGCATGGCCATCCGATAATGCGTTGGGATTCGTGGTCTGGCTGTTGATCATTTATTGCGTGGCGATTGCCGCCTGTTCGTGGCTGGGTGGTTGGATTCCCACGCGATGGCAATTGGGACACCGGCAAACTCAATTGATTCTGAGTTTTGTGTGCGGTGTCATGCTGGGAGTGGGATTGCTGCACTTGCTGCCGCATTCGATCGGGGTGTTGGACGATGTCCAGCTGGCGATGACTGCGGCGCTGGTGGGCCTGATGTTCATGTTCTTCATGATCCGTCTATTTCACTTCCACCATCATGACACCGCCCAGGAAAATGCTGATGCCCACGACGCGGCCTGCGACCACATCGATCACCAGCACGAAATCAAACGGTCGGATATCAGTTGGACCGGTCTGGCAATCGGGTTTTCCGTGCACACGCTAATTGACGGGGTTGCCCTGGCCGCCGCCGTTCAAGCCGGGTGGCTGAACGACAATTGGTTTGCCGGCATCGGTGTGTTTCTGGCAATCGCGCTTCACAAGCCCTTGGATGCACTAACCATCACCTCGGTAATGGCCGCGCGGGGGTGGGCGTTGCCGAGACAAAGACTGGTCAACTTGCTGTTCGCTTTGATGTGCCCGGCCGGCGCTTTGTTATTTGCCTCCGGGCTGGCGACGATGGACCAGGGTCAGCAATTCATCCTGGGCGTGTCGCTGGCATTTTCCGCCGGAGTATTTCTGTGTATTTCGTTGGGCGACCTGCTGCCCGAAGTTCAATTTCACGCCCACGATCGACTGGCTCTTTCCGGAATGCTTCTGCTGGGCGTGGCCATCGCCGTTGGCCTGGAATGGATTCCCGGCCACGCTCATTAGTGGGTAGGTTCGCCAGTTCCAAGCAGCGCCAGAATCTGGGCCAGCGTGGCGGATTCCGCAGGAGCGCCCTCACTTGCTCACGCTGCGTGCTGGCATGGATCGACCGCGCATTGCTCAATCATCGGTCGAATTGGATTCAACCAGCGATTTAAGCCGGCGCAACGATTTTTCATAATCGCGCTGCAGCGCCTGGGCGAACACGTTTCCGAACCAGCCATAAAATGGCCCGGGCGGCAAACGGCCACTGCTGGTCCAAGAAATCAGCGTCCCCTGGTCGTCGGGCTGCAGCTGAATGGTGCTGGTCATGCGGGGGAAATTGGCAAACTCCGATTCATACTTGACTGACTGGTTGGGTTGGCTGTCACTGATCCAGAGTTTTCCGGTGCCGCGGGGCTCGGTCCACGTTTGCACGGCACCGGTGCCGGATTCATTGCCACTGTATTGGATTTGCAAATCTGGAATATCGCGCTCGTTCCAATTGGACCAAGTCGGCCAGGATTGCAAACGGTTCAGGTACGGAAAGATTCTTTCGGCCGGCGCCGCAATGGAAATGGTTGCGGTCGCCTCATAATCGCGCGGCAACAAGCTGCCGATCGCGAGCACGATCAGGATCAAGGTCGCGACGGCCAGCAGGATTCTCAGCAGTAAGTTGGCCAAGGGTCGTTCCTTTGGTGAACGCGTCTCGCGCAGTGCCGCGGCGCCCCGTCGTCATTGATCCAGACGCTTGATCTTAACTTGTCGAAACGCAACCGGATCACCATGGCCCGCGAAACCAAAATGCCCCTGCCTTCGGTCTTTGCCCGGGTGCGGGCGATTGTTCATGTACTGCGTGATCGCGGATAAATCGGTATCGAGGATCAGCGAGCCGTTCAGTTCGACCCGGATGGTCGAACCGGACACGGTCACGCGTTGGAAATTCCATTGGCCCGGCTCACGCAGATAACCGCGATGGGCGGCAGCCATTCCATAGGCCGAACCGTGGAATTGCCTTGGATCGAGTCCGGAATATTTCTCGGCAGTGTTATCAAGCACTTGCAATTCACACATCCCGCTATAAGCCGTGTCGCCGCTGCCGGGATAACGAATGGCCAGTCCGTTATTGCCGCCCGGCGGCAGTTGGAACTCAAACTGCACCACAAAATCGTCGTACTCGTCATTGGTGTAGATCGTGCCACCCCGTCCCGCCTTGCACTGAATCGCCCCGTCAACGACCTGGTAATTTTCCACGGGACCTGCCCAGCCCTCCAAATTGCTGCCGTTAAACACCGATTTGAATCCATCAGCGCCGTGATCGGCGAGAATCTGGTTGGCTTCCGCGACCGTTATCTCCCTGGCAAAGATGTTCTTCCAGCGAATCTCTCCCCCGTGCGTTTGCAACCAGATCGGTCCTCGTGGCGGCAACGGAGCACCCTTTTTCCAATGGTTGTTTTCCATGATGGCATGGTCGACCACGAGTTTTTCGTTTAGCCAAATGCTGGTACGCTGGCCGATCTGTCGAATGCGAAAACGATTCCATTGTCCGAACGGTTTGTCGGCCAGGACCAGCGGATCTTTGCCAGCCGTCCCCGGTCGATTATTCCACAGCCCGCCGGATCCCTTGTCGGCGCCAATTTCCCACTTGCCTCCGGCCTCGGTGTAGTCCCAAATTTGAACTTGGGGGCAGGCTTTCAAATAGATGCCGCTATCGGCCTTGGCTACGGTTTTATAATCGACCAACAATTCAAAATCGCCAAACTCTTTTTCCGTTGCCAAATAAACGCCGGCACCATCGTTGATGATCTCGCCCTGCTCGACCCGCCAATGCTGCTGCATGTTCTGGCGATCTTCCGCGCGCATTTTGGCCAATTCGTCATCAGTCAATTCGGCCAGCTCGTAGGGATTGATGTTTCGCTGTCCAATCCAGCCATCCAAATTCTCACCGTTGAACAACGCCGAGAATCCGGCAGGAGGCCTGTTGTCTTGCTGGGCCGCCGCCGAACTCATGCAAAACGCCGCGATGATAAAACTGCAAAATAGCTGTGCGTTCACTTGTCGCTTCCTCGTGCCTGAGTGGATAATTATTTTTCGACGTGAAAACAATTCTACTGAAACGATCCCCACGTGCTACCAACGGAGACCTTGGAGCCTAACGCGGTGCCGCAGCAACCATCCGTTTCCCAGACGTTTATCGAGGAGTCCATCAAGCTGCTGGACCAGTCGATGATCAAGATTTCGCATTGCCTCGATCAACTGACGGACCAGCAGATCTGGTGGCGTCCCCAACAACCGCTCAATAGCATCGGCAATTTGATGTTGCATCTGGCGGGCAACTTGCGGCAATGGACGGTCGCCGGCATCGGCGGACGAGATGACGACCGCGACCGCGAAAGCGAGTTTTCGCATCGTGAGCAAATCGAAAAACGAGAACTATTAAAGCGCCTCTCCGATACCGTTGACCAAACCAAGTCGCTGCTCACCGACCTCCGCGAACCGCAGCTTACCGAAACACGCCGTATCCAGGAGTTCGAGGTGACGGTCCTCGGCGCCATCACCCACACCACGTCTCATTTTGTTGGGCACACCCACCAGATTGTTTTTATCACGCGGCTAATTTTGGGGGACAGGTATCGGTTTCATTGGTCCCCCGCCAAGCAACGCGGAGACGTTCCGATCTAGCCAGGAATCGGTCGGGTCATCCGAGTGCCATTGTCACGCTAGCGTAGCCGGACAACATTCAGATTGATCTAGGTAAATGGCGCGGTGCGGTTTAAATTCAGTCTCCCGCGATCTTGAGCCTGCTGGCATCACGTCCGCGACCAAGTGGCAGCTTTCGCCGCGCTTTGACGAGTTGGAATCACGATGGCGACACTTTGGTTGGGGCCAGGGGGAAAACCATGGAACGGGCGGCGTGTCGGACCGCGTGATGGGACGGCGCCGTGACGCTGGCGTTCGATCGCGGATGCCACAGCGATTTGCGCGCAATTCAATCAGTAGTAATGGAGTACCGGCAATGAAGCTGACGGAAATCGCCATCGAACGATATCGAGAATGTTGTCAAACCCGTCTTGCGCTTACTCAGGGTCTCAACGTCGTTTTTAGCTCTTCGCGGGAAACGCGTTTCATCCTGCGCGATTTTGTTACCTCGGTACTGTACGGTCCGGCCGCGACCATGCCAGCTGAGGCGGGATACGACATTGAATGGCCGGCCGGCTACCTTGGCATCAACTCCGGAGGGCAGGAATACCGCCTGGCCCGTTCTCGGGCCGCTGGCAGCGGCCAACTGGTCATCTCCGATTTGAGCGGCACTCAACTTGGC